>JAUUZS010000127.1 GCA_030589835.1 Cyclobacteriaceae bacterium | reverse complement strand
TGCCTTTATCGTCGCACTTGTATTAGATATTCTATCCGAAAGAATATGTTTTATACGTTTTGCTTTACAAATGACAAATATTGATGCTTCAATTAGGTCAAAATCAGATATATTCTTTTCTTTCAAAATGATTTGAACCGCTTCTTTGCTATATTTTTTACCTACCCATTCCAACCGCAGGCTTCCCATATTGTATGCTCTCAGAATAAAATGGTAGAATTGCTCAGCCACTTCACTTGAAATATTTTTGTATAGATAAGAAAATGCATTTCCCAGAACCAGATTTGAAGTATAAAGTAAGCAGCCTTCTGTTACATGAGACTCATACTTTGCTCTGTTAATTTGATGGTTAGTATCACTGGAATCCAGAATTGAAATCCAGAAACTGTCATCGATGAATATTTTCTTTTTACGCTTCATCTTTCCCTATCTTGAGAATATCCAACAAATTGCTGTCAGCAGTTGCAATAAGTCGTTTTCCCGATCTTATTTTTTTTATCAGTATTTCAAGCTTATCACCAGGATTAAGACCAATACGATCAATTAACTCCTTTGGTATTGTTATTTTAAAATCCTGGCCAACTTCAGTTACATAGGTACCAGATTTCATGATTTTACCTTTATTCTAAATATCTGACCCGGAAATCCTCAAATTCAAAATTGCCAATATCTGTGGTTATACGGGTAACGTTTTCGTAGGAAATTCTTTCAAAATAATAGCTGATCTCGCTAATATTTTTATTTTTAAATTCAAAATTCGCTTCCGAATTCTGATGGACGTTGCCAACCAAAAAATCCGATAGTTTCAGAATTTTTGATCGGTCAGCAACGATTACACTTTGTTTGCCATACTTTGCGGCATAGTCCAGAACAATGCTGGTTCCGGATTTGTTAAAAAACTCTCTTGATAAAAGCCGATCAGCACCTATAACAACCAGGTCTGAGTTGGCAACCGCGTTGTTGAGGTTTAAATCCGGATAAACGAGCACTTGAAATCCCATATCCGCGCATTGTTCAGCAAAGATCAGTCCCTCAGAACCAGGCTTAGCCTCAATAGTATGTATTTTTAATTCAGTCCCAACTTGATTGTGCAAAATATTTAATGCTTTTAGAATGGATTTTGAATTCGAAAAAACGAAGATTGATGTTTCAACCATAAATAACCGGACTGCATACTTCCCTGTTTTCTCAATCCGTTCTTTGGCATCTTTTAGAGCTATATCAACTTGTTCATCAAATATTTTTTTAAGAACTTTCACATCTCGTTCAGCACGTGTATTTACACGGGAATTCTTTATTACCGTTTTGAGTTGATTGTAAATCCCAGCCATGTACCATAGATTTTTGCAGATACGATCTGACTTCTTCGTCATCTCCAAAAAAAATGCGGATCGATCAGATGCTTTTGAATTCAATGCAACCTTCCGCATATACTCTAAAGCATTATCTGCGATGACCGTTGATCCGGATACACCGTTATTTATATTATCCATATCAAACATAACTATTCAATCGTGTTTTCTTCAATCCAGTTCAAATATTCTGTACTACCCTCGATAATTTGTTTTGCAACTATTTCTGGTAATTCATATGGATGGATCTTTTTCAATTCGGCTGCTAGTTTTCCGTAAATATTCATTTTTGTTTTAATGAAAATGATACATTCCCCGGCCTTTTCAATTTTTCCTTTCCAGCGATAAGTGGAGGAAACGTTCTCAAGCACTTGAACACAGGCAGCAAGCTTTGATCCGATAAGATGGTCGGCAATTTTTTGAGCGGAATCTTTGTCAGAAACAGTTGTGGTTACTTCTATATATCCCGGTTTATCGACAAACAAATCCTGCATAGATGTTCTTTCTAATCAATGGAAAACTGACAGACATAAAATAACATTAAAACAGTGTCAAAGTGCAAGATAAAAATGCCAATCTGTTTGTTTAAAGCTTATCCAATTATAATTTGAGGAGATTCTTTTCTACAATTGTATGTGTATCTTTGGCAATTACCAGTTCTTCATTTGTCGGAACAACCCAAACTTGCACTTTTGATGAATCACTCGATATCATTTGTTCTTCTGACCGAACATTGTTTTTCTCATCGTCGATTTCAATTCCCAGATACGATAGATCCGATAAGATCATCTTTCTGAAAACTGAGGAATTCTCACCAATTCCCCCCGTAAAAACAACTGCATCAACTCCGTTCATAACTGCAGTATAAGAACCTATATATTTTTTGATTCTATATGTAAATACTTCTGCAGCAAGCTTTGCCCTGTCATTCTCATTAATATTTTCTTCTATCTCCCTCGCATCAGAACCAAGTCCGGATATTCCAAGAAGTCCAGAATGCTTATTAAGCATTGTATTCATCTCGTGAGTTGTCAATTCCTCTTTTGCCATGACATGTAAAAGAATGGCCGGATCTAAATCTCCGGTTCTTGTACCCATTAAAAAACCTTCCAACGGGGTAAATCCCATTGATGTATCAACAGAAATTCCTTTATCTATTGCACAACCGCTGGCACCATTACCCAAATGAAGAGTAATTACTTTCAGATCTTTAGGATCTTTTTTCATTAATTTTGCGCAGCGCCTGGAAACGTACCTGTGAGAGGTACCATGAAACCCATATCTACGAATCCCGTGTCTCTTATAAAGCTCATAGGGTATTCCATAAATATAAGCATATTCGGGCATTGTCTGATGAAATGCAGTATCAAAAACTCCCACCTGGGGTGCATCTGGAAGTAATTTCATAGCCGCGCTTATGCCTTTTAAATTTGGAGGATTATGTAATGGAGCAAAATCTATGCATCGCGTCATTTCGTCAATTACTTCGTCATTAATCCTAACAGATCCACTAAAAGCCTCACCTCCATGCACGACCCTATGGCCCACAGCATCAATTTCTTTTCTATTTTTAATGACTCCATGATTTTTTGACAACAAAATGCTAAGCACATACTCAATGGCCATTTGGTGATCAAGAATTTCGCCAGTCAGTTTGATGGGAGATTTACCGGGTACAACATGAGTAAGGATAGCGCCGGCCATGCCTATTCTTTCAACGACACCCTTTGCAAGTGCCTCATTACTTTCTGTATTATAAAACTGATATTTTACGGAAGAACTTCCAGCATTTAATACTAATACCTTCATTTAATACCCCATTACTTCTTGTAATTAAAAAAACCTTCTCCAGTTTTTCTACCCAATTTACCATCTCTAACCATTTTCCTCAGCAGCGGGCAAGGTCGATATTTATCATCTCCCAATTCTCTGAACAGAGTTTCCATCCACGCCAATAGTTCATCTAATCCAATTTGGTCTGCAAGGGCAAGTGGACCGATCTGAAAGTTATATCCAAGCCTCATAGCAATATCAACACCATGAGGAGAAGCAATTCCCTCCATAACAACATGCATTGCCTCATTGAGAAGGGGTACAATCAGCCGGGTTGTTACATAGCCCGGATATTCATAGACTTCTACAGCTCTTTTATCCAGCGTGCGGGCAAATTCTTCAACTATTTTAAAAGTATCATCGGAAGTTTTTCTCGCTCTGACAATTTCTACTAAGGGAATTTTGGGAACTGGGTTCAGAAAATGCATTCCGATTATTTTTTCAGGACGTTCTGTCTCTGAGGCAAGTAAAGATATGCTTAACGCTGAAGTATTTGTGACAAAGATGGTTTTTTCCGGACAAACTTTATCAAGCTTCTTAAGTACTCTGGATTTCACTTCGAAATTTTCAGAAACAGCTTCAATAACAATATCGGAATATTGTGCATCTTCCATATCCCATGATACCTGTACCCTGGCGAGAATTGCCTTTTTCTCGGACGCAGTCATTGTCCATCTGGCGATCTCGCTATCTATATATGCTTCCATTTCCTTTAAACTGCGTTCTGCTTCTGCTTTTGATGTTTCAATAAGAATTACATCCAAACCTTTTGAGGCGGCAAGTATAGAAATACCCTGTCCCATAATCCCGGCTCCTACTACAGCTACATTTTTCAGGGTATCATCAGAGTCATCTTCCAATTCCATTTCACGATCGAGGATTTCAATATCCATTATTGTTTCGTCAGACATGCGCTACTCCATCTATTATGGTATATAAACAAAAAACACTGTTTTCAAGTGCTTTCCTCGATAAGTTTTTCCTAAATAAGTTCACTTTCGGAGAAGAAAAATCCGACTTCCAAAATCCCATTTTCTACACTATCAGAGCCGTGAACGGCATTCTCCTGAATTGATTTTGCATACTTTTTTCTAATCGTACCGGGTTCGGCATCATCCGGATTCGTGGCCCCTATCAATTTTCTAAAATCAGAAATGGCATTATTTTTTTCCAGAGCCATCACCACCACTTTTGACCTGGTTATATAATCCATCAATTCATTGAAGAAGACTTTACCTTTATGAATGGCGTAAAACGACTCTGCCTGGTCCCTGCTTATGCGGCTCATTTTCATGCCAAGGATAGCAAAACCCGCTTTTTCAATATCGGCAACTATTTCACCAATATTTTTTTCTTCAACAGCATCCGGTTTGATAATTGTAAAAGTGCGCTCCAATTTTCCTCCGCCAGTATAAATAATGTATGGCTTTTCAAATTGGTTTAATAGCTATGACAAAGAATATTCTTTGCCCATTTCATAACCAAGTTTTAAAGCTTTCAGATTCATTTTTTCGGTACCCTTGGGAACTCTTTTTTTGACGGCTTTTTCAATTGAATCATATTTAACAAGTTCAGTAATACCTACCAATGCTCCAAGAGTTACAATATTCAAAGTCAATATTTTACCAACTTTATCCCGCGCTGTGGTTACTAGCGGTAAGCTGATATGATGAACAGGAGGTATATGTTTCACAGCATCCATATCAGCTAGCAACAACCCGCCGTCCATTAAATGCCGGGCATAACTATCACATGATTCCTGGGTCAGTGCGATTAGATAATTGAGTGAGGTCGTTTTAGGATACATGATATCGCCTGAAGAAATGATCACATCTGCTCTGCTCGCTCCTCCTCTGGCTTCCGGACCATAAGATTGACTCTGGACCGCATTTTTTCCACAATAAATGGCTGCAGCATCCGCAAGAATAATGCCTGCAGTAATCATTCCTTGTCCCCCGGAACCGCTAAAACGAACCTCAATCCGATCACTCTGATTATTTTGATCCATTATTTAGCAACCTCCTCTTTGGTGCCGGATTTCTTTTTTTCTTTTGTTGAGCTGACAATTTTATCTTTTACATTTAATAATTCCGGATTAAAACGATTAACAATATTTTGATATCGTTCTACAAAACCAGGTTTATCAGTCCGCCATAGCACTCCAGTAGTGATTTTACCTGTCAATTCTTCCGGTTCCATTTTTTGCGCCCTGGCCACAGGTATAGAGTCATTTTTATATTTTTTCAGCATTTCAGTTGCATCACCTCTGCGGTTCCATTTTCCCTCGTAAGTGGGACATTGCGAATAAGCTTCGACAAAACTGAAGCCTTTCCGGGAAATGGCTTCTTCCATTATTTTATCCATTTGCTGAACATGGTAAGCTGTAGAAACACCCACGAATGAAGCACCAGCGGTAATTGCCAGCTGGGCAATATCGAAAGGATCTTCCGGATTCCCATGTTTTGCTGTTGAACCTCTATCGTTAAAAGGAGTAGTTGGGGAAACCTGTCCCCCTGTCATTCCATAAATATTATTATTCATCAAAATGACCGTCATATCCATATTCCGCCTGGCTGCATGAATGAAATGATTACCACCTATGGCAAGAGCATCGCCATCTCCGGTAACTACGATCACTTTCAATTTTGGATTTGCCAATTTAACACCGGTAGCAAAAGGAATAGCCCGGCCATGGAGAGTATGCAATGTATTAAAATCGACATAAACTCCGATACGACTGGAACAACCGATCCCACTAATTAGGGCGATGTCATCTTTAGGAAGTTCAAGTTTATCAATTGCCCGGATAATTGAGCCGAGAATTATACCATGTCCGCACCCCGGACACCACACATGGGGGAATCCTTTTTTTTGACGGAGGTATTTAAAAATCAGAGGTTGTCCCATTATTTGGCCCCCCTTACTTGGCCGGCAATAAATGCCGGGGTAATCATTTCACCATCATAGCGATTTATACCACTTATTTTTTCCATATTTCCCAAACGCCGGACTTCATTAACGATCTGACCCTGGTTCAGCTCAACTACAAAAGTATGATCTGCTTTCTTAACATACTTTTCCAAAAGGTGATCAGGGAAAGGCCAGATTGTTTTTAGACGAATTAATCCTATTTTCTTTCTCCTGTTTTTGCGCATTTGCAGAACCGCTTCTTTAGCAGCTCTGGCTGCGGTCCCGTAGGCAACCATGAGATATTTAGCATCATCTGCAAAAAAGTATTCGACTTCACAAATATCTTCAATAGCGCGGATAATTTTGTTTTGCAATTTATCCATTTTATCGGTTATTGTTCTTATATCGCTTGTTGGAAATCCCATTTCATTATGGGTCAGACCAGTAACGTGAAAGCGATAGCCTTGCCCAAATCCGACTTTAGGAGATATGAAATCGTTTGTAATTTCAAAAGGAGCAAACCATTCCGGAGGTACCATTGGAGGTTTTCGATCTTCAACCACAACATCTTTAGGGTCAGGAATTGTAATTTTCTCGCGCATATGGCCCAGTACTTCATCCAATAATAGAATTACTGGAGTTTGATACTTTTCGGCAAAATTGAATGCCTTTATTGTAAGTTCGTAACATTCTTTTACCGAATCAGGAGCTAAAGCGATAATCTCATGATCTCCGTGAGTTCCCCAACGGGCCTGCATCGTGTCCGCCTGGGATACTTTAGTTGGGAGTCCGGTACTTGGACCACCTCTTTGAACATTAATGATAACACTTGGAGTTTCAGTCATTATTCCAAATCCAAGTGCTTCCTGCATCAGGCTAAAGCCAGGACCAGAAGTTGCGGTCATTGCCTTAGCTCCAGCTATGGAAGCCCCTAATAAAGCTCCGATTGAAGCAATTTCATCTTCCATTTGAATAAAAACACCCTGTCTTCTGGGGAGCACATCAGAGAGGATCTCTGCAATTTCTGTTGAAGGGGTTATAGGATATCCGGCAAAAAAGTTACATCCTGCGGCAATTGCCCCAGCAGCGCACGCTTCATTACCTTGCATTAAGCGGACTTTACCATTCATATATGAATCTCCACGGACTATTTTGTTTTTTCTTTTACTTCTTCATTTTCTTTCTTTGGCCTTGGGCCAACGACATTTATGGCGAAATCGGGACAATGTATTTCACAAATTTTGCATGAAGTACAATCATCGGGTCGAAGAATAAATACTTTCCCTTCATCATCCGGTGCCAACACACTGGTTGGGCACATGTTAATACAAATACCACATGCTTTACACCAAGTCCGGTAAATCAGGAGTTGATCAGTTTGCAGCAGATGACCTTCGAATATAAAACGGGGGGGAATACTAGGTGTTTCTGAAGTTGTCATTTTCTCACTTCTTTGTCTATATTAAATTTAAAAAAGGTTCCTCTAAAAGGAACCTATTTATTTAAGTAGAATTTATAACAGTCTATTCAAATTTGCCACTATTTTTTCAAAACCTTTTTCATGGTCTGGCCTATTTCTGCAGGAGACTCACAAACAGTAATTCCGTTTTCACGCATTACCTTCATTTTTGCTGCAGCAGTGTCATCTCCACCGGACACAATTGCCCCGGCATGCCCCATTCTGCGTCCTGGAGGGGCTGTCTGACCCGCGATGAATCCGACAATCGGTTTAGTTACATTGTCTTTCGCATAGCGAGCGGCTTCTATCTCCATTTGACCGCCAATTTCGCCGATCATTACTATGGCATCTGTATCCGGATCATCTTCAAACAACTTCAATAGATCAATCATTGTTGTTCCTATAATCGGATCACCGCCAATTCCTATTGCTGTCGATTGGCCCAATCCAACCTTACCTAATTGGCTGATCGCCTCATAAGTTAATGTACCCGATTTAGAAATGATGCCAATTCTTCCAGGGGAAGTAATAAAGCCCGGCATAATTCCGACTTTAGCTTCATCCGGGGTTATGATACCCGGACAATTCGGGCCGATCAAACGGGTATTTTTATCTTTTAAATAATTTGCCACGTTTACCATATCATTTATCGGTATGCCCTCACTAATACAGACAACCAATTCAATTCCAGCATCAGCTGCTTCCAAAATGGCTTCTGCGGCAAAAGCCGGCGGGACAAAAATAATCGAAACATTTGCATCCGATGCTGCTTTTGCTTCTTCAACTGAATCAAATACAGGCACTTTTCCATCTAAGGCCTTTTGTCCACCTTTGCCCGGAGTTACACCCGCTACAACGTTGGTACCATAGCCTATCATTTGACCCGCGTGAAACGATCCTTCACTACCTGTAATGCCTTGAACAACAATTCGAGAATTCTTATTTACTAAAATTGACATCTGTTTTTCTCCTAACCTTGCTTTGCCAGCTGCACAACTTTTTCGGCAGCATCTTCCATTGAATCTGCCGAAACGACAGAAAGTCCGGAGTTATCTAAGATAACTTTTGCTTCCTCTGCATTTGTCCCTGCCAGACGGACAACGATCGGAGAATCCAGGCCCAGTTCCTTAACCGCCTGAACAACACCATTTGCGACCCTGTCACATCGGACAATACCACCAAAAATATTTATTAATACTGCTTTTACATTCTCATCAGAGAGAATAATGCGAAAACCATTTTTCACGGTTTCGGCACTGGCACCGCCACCTACATCAAGAAAATTGGCCGGTTCTCCTCCCTTAAGTTTAATTATATCCATTGCAGCCATGGCCAGACCAGCGCCATTCACCATACATCCAACATTTCCATCAAGCTTGATGTAGTTCAGATCGAATTTACCTGCTTCAATTTCAATGGGGTCTTCTTCATCAAGGTCACGATATTCGAATACCGATTTCTGACGATAAAGGGCATTGTCATCAAAATTAAATTTGGCATCCAGAGCAAGAATATTTCCCTGGTCTGTCAATACAAGGGGATTGATTTCTGCAATAGAGGCATCTGTTGCCTGATAAGATTTATATAGATTGACAAACATTTTTTGGGCCTGTTTAAATGCATCACCTTCCAAGCCCAGGGATTTTGCCATCTTTCTGGTATGATATGATCGCAGACCAATCACGGGATCAACCCATACTTTGATT
>JAUUZS010000189.1 GCA_030589835.1 Cyclobacteriaceae bacterium | reverse complement strand
GATCATGATAACAATCGGCTTTCCACCAAATAAAGGGATAATTAGTCCTGATAATGTCACAAACACCACCAAAATCCTGAACAACCTGGTAGTCAGGTCCCGGGGAATTCCTCTATAATCGCTGATCAACCACGGAAGCAGCAGCATATTGGGAAAGATGGAACTCAGTCCCGCAGCTATAATGCCGGTTACAAATAAGGCGATCGCAAATCGACCTGCCAAGGGCTCCAGGGTACTGACCATCTCAATGGCATTATCGACATAAATTCCCTGGGTATGTAGCGTACCTGCCGCACTGGCCATGATTGCTCCACTGACTAAAAATAGTACTGTCGCTGAAATGATGGCATCTCTTCGCTCTATATGAAGCTCATTTGCCTTCCAGCCTTTCTCCGCTACCACACTGCTTCTGGAAACCAATACGACTGCTGCCATGGTGGTGCCTACCATTCCGGCGATAATAAGATGCGGTTTTCCAGTGGTAGGAATGCTGGGAATCATACCACTGAACATGTCTGCCGCATCATGAATAATCATAAAATTGGTGAGTACAAATGCCACACCCATCACGCCGACCATCAACGAAACAAATCGAATAAAGAGATTATGCTTTCCTGTCCAGTAAAGTAATAATAAAAAGGATAGAAATACAATTGAGATTAGGAGTGTAGAAAAGCCTGAACTATTCGCTGTAAATAATTTGGACCATTCCTGGATTACTTCAGCGACAATTGCCATAACGCCCATAATGGAAGAAATGACCGTGACCATCAAGCCGGCGATTATAAAAATAGCTGCGTATCGTCCAATATAATTTTTGATATTGAACATGATGGTATGGCCGGTAATGATGGTTAGCCTGCTTATAGCAACAAGTAAAATAAAAGTAAAAAAACAGGAAAGAAACAGGGCCCAGGTAAATGACATGCCATATCGTGCCCCTGAAACTACCATTGATGTAACACTGCCCGTCCCGATTACATAACCTACGATAAATAAACCGGGGATGATGGAGCTGATAAACTGTTTAAATTTTCCCATAGAAGACGTGATGAATCAAAATCTTTTGGAAATTACAAAAAAATCATGTCAATCCGAGAATATAGGTTTACCGCTCTGGCGCAAGGTCTCGCTTGTGCTATCTACAATTATTCGTGCATTCGTGGCTGAATTATACTTTTCGGAGCACAGGGCACCTCTAATAACTCCATTTTGTTTCCCAACTTGGGCTTTTTCCTGACTTCCGCACAGGCTGGCTCAAAAGTCCACCGGACTTTTGCCCTGTTACTAAAATACTCATTTAGTGATGCTAAACTCCCTGCCTCGGCAGGCTGGCGTTTTTGGTACCTTGTATCTGAAAAAATACCTGTGTTGGTATTCCAAAAAGAATTAATAGAGGCGCCCTACACTCATTTATTGGCGATTAAAATTAACATCTAAACACCAATTCCAATTAAAAATAGGGAAACCGCGAAAAAATCTGCGCTTCATGGTACATCGTATTTATTTTTGAATATTGATTGGTATAATATTCAAAAACTTCATCCTTAACCTTATTCTTTTCTTCCTCACTTAGGTTTCCACACTCGTGTAAATAATCTGCGAAATAATAAATGGATGTTAAAATGCTGTTAAACTGAACAAAATTGATATATATAAAATCCTGACAGAGCTCTCCCAAAGCTCTGTCGATTACGGTTATGGAGAAATTAAACAGTTGTTTTGGCTTTTTGTTGTCGTCCAGAAAGCAAGCGAGAAAATCATTCATATGTAATCCGTAATAGCGGGCAGAAGCCCACTGAAGTCCTTTTTTCTCTTTTAAATAACGTGTGAAATTCGTCGTTATACTTATGTATTTATCATATAGCTGCCTGTTTTTTTTGGGTACGTTATCATCCCATAAGGAGAAGGGCCGTATTGCTGAGTTATAATATTTCTGCCAGATTATTGTTGCCAGTTTTTCATCTTCTTCGCTAGCTTCAATTCCAAGGGCCAACACATCCTGTAGAAACTCTGTTACCCTAAATTCCTCCTTGCCTAAACCGATATATCGGTTAAAAATATTCATTGACACATTGTAGAAACCTGAATATGGAAACAGGCCCATGTTATTCTTGAATAATTGTATATAGGTATTGGTGAAATGGTCTAAAAAAAATGCGTTCAGATTTGTTGCAGCAAAAATAGCCGCTAAATCCTGTATTTTATCTTCCCAATCGACGTAATACTTTTGCAATAGATGGGTGTACTTATGAATTTCATCTGTCCGGCCTTTTGATATCAACCAAATTATGATGTCCTTCTCATAGTATCCGGCACTCTTAAGATACGAATCGGGAAACTCTTCCCGGAATTTCATTAGAAATTCGATAAACTCATCGTATTTCCCGATTTTCAAATAATCAGCTCCAAGTTCGAAAAGTATTTCTTCGTGTACGCTCAGGTGTATAACAAGATCCGGGTTGCTCGCCATAAAATTTTCGAGATGGGTTTTTTCCTGAACAGGATCTTTCAATTTTTGAAAGGCATCCCACCAATCATCTACAAGGCTTTCTTCCTTTTCATTTATTTCAGGGTACTCATCTTTAATCTTTTCAGGGGTATTTTCCGCTTCCTTATCCTTCAAATCTAAGACTGTTTTATATTCGAGGACATTGGCATCATCAGCATCCGCATATTGATCGTTATCTATATTTTCAGGCTCAGTATCAATATTGTTTTCATCTAATTCGTTGAAATCAGCTTCTTCTTCCTCATATGTTTCGCCACTATAAAAATCCCGTTCAAATGCCTCTTCCTCCTGTGTCTTTCGGTCTGAATAACCTCCATGCTCCTTTAGTATCCGGGAATTAGGAAATGAATCCGCATTTTCCTGTTCATCCTTGGCTTTACAGCACTTTTTGTATTTCTTGCCACTTCCACAATGACAGGGATCATTCCTTCCAACCTTGCTCATGATATGTTGATGATTTTGTGTATCAAGGCAAATTTATTTATTTCTTTCATTCGTCCATAAAAACAGGCTATTATATTTGCAGATATTAGATCATCATGAGCCGAATACAAACATTCATCGATAAAAATGCTTCTTCAGCGATCCAGCAGCGCGCGAAAGAAATTATTCAATCCAATTTTATCCAATCTATTAATTATAATGCCAAACTGAAGCTTTTGCAGGCAAGGGTGACCGGAAACCAGATGTATTCGGTCATTATTGATTTGTCCCTAAAAAAGAAAATCAATACCAATTGCAATTGCCCATATGACCGGGGAGGACTCTGTAAGCATGTGGTGGCGACACTTATAAAATTTGAAGAGAAAAGGGATCTGTTGGAGATTGTTCCTGAAGAGCTGGAAAAGGAGGATTCTGAGTATGAAGGATTTCAAGAAGACGAGGAAATTTATGAATACGATGATGATGAATACGACGACGATGAGAAAGCACTGCCTCAAGCAATAATTAAGGAATATAAAGAGCTTTCGCTTCAATCCATCAAGCAATTATCGAATCCAGGCACAATACATATGGCAAATATAATGATCGATCAGGTTGTGATTGATCACTATGATGGGGATTCGATAATCGACTATGTGGTAAAAGACAAAAGTAGCTATTACTATCCCACAGATGCTTACGTTTCTTTTTCATTGACGGAAAAGGGGCTGGAAGCCGAATGCAATTGCGGTGAGGAGTTCTCATTTTGCAGCCATATTCTGGCTGTATTACTATTTACCGTTACAAGACAAAATAACCCTTCTTTCTTCTTAATTCTGGATAAGAAAAACCGCCACAAGAAAATGAAATTATATGCCGACAAATTCGGTATATCAGGTATTAAAAACATTGAAAAAGTACTTGAATTAAAGCATGATGAACATCTGATATATTTTAGCTTCATCAATAAATATGAAGGATTGCAACCTGTTGAAGCAGCACAAAGGGAACTTGTTAAAAAGATCATTCAGCAGGAAAATAAAAAGCTGACAGACATAGCGCATTTTTTGCCGGGGCCAATTATTGAAGAGGAGGCCGAAGAGCATGGATTTGGGGTGATTTTTACAATGGATACTGGTAACGGTAACCTGCTAAAGGGAATTCATTGTATGTCGGCACGCCTGAATAAAAGGAGGGACAAAATGATTTCCCTTTTCAACTATATTAAGATTGAAGACCATCCTGACCTAAGTTCAAATCATCAGCAAATCCTGGAAATCGCGCGTAAACTTAATAAACATGTCCATGAAGAACAGGATAGGATAAAGGCTCTACACGATACTTTCTCACATCTAAAGGCGCTATTTTATCATTTGGATGATGAGACACACCTTTTTATTCGGGAATATGAAACCTGGTATGGAGGGTACCACGATAAATTAAAGAAAGGCGAACTGAAGCCTATCGAAGGATCAAAGATCCCTTTCTACATCGAATTTGATGTGGAGTGTGATGAAGATTTCATCTTGCTGATACCCTATTTAATCTTTGGTGCCTCCAGGGTAAAAATCACCAAAGAGCTTATTTCTGCCTGTTATCTGGATTATTTTTTCGCAAATTTTAATAACACATTATTTCTGGCAAAAGACGTCGCTACCATCAGCACATTACTTGGCCTTGCTCATGAACCAATTCAGAAAATGGTGCGTGCACATCGCGAACTGTTCATAAAAGAAATTGTACTGCCCCTCACTAAAGATTTTGAGGTGAATTTCAACCCTTCTGCTTCGATAAAGCAATCTTATATAGAACCCACAACAATGAAGAAGAAATTATATATCTCAGGAATGGGCCAGTTTGTATTGTTTAAGCCTTTTGTAGAATATGCCGATGATATTGAAATAAATATATTATCAAATGGGACGCATGTTTCCATGAAGAAAAATACCATCAAAAAGCTGCAGCGGGATCAAAATGTGGAGCAGGATTTTTATCAGTTGATCAAATCCCTTCATCCCAAACTCAACAAACAATTTCCCGAAGAATTTTTTCATCTTGAAGCAAAGGACATGCTGAAAGAGCATTGGTTTTTCAGCGCTTTTGATCAGCTTTCGGAGGCCAATATAGAAGTCCTGGGCCTTAATGAACTCAAAAATTTTAATTATAATCCTAAAAGAGGGCGTGTAACTACCAGTATGTCATCCGGACGTGACTGGTTTGATGTGAAAATCGAAGTTGCCTATGGCGACCTGAACGTAAGCCTGGCAGATGTCCGAAAGGCCGTGCTGAAAAAGGAGCGCTTTATAAAATTATCAGACGGAAGCCTGGGCATTTTGCCAGCAGAGTGGTTAGAAAAGTTTGGACGCATGTTCCGGCATGGGGAAATCAAGGATGGGGAACTTAAAATCTCCAATCGCAAGTTCATGATCATAGAGGAGCTTTTCGATAATCTTGCCGATGAAAATATACTTCAGGAGCTAGTTGATAAACAGAAAAAACTAAAAAAATTTACCCAGATAAAAAGTGTCAAAATACCCAAAACGATCAAAGCTGAGCTCCGGGATTATCAGAAAGAAGGACTTAACTGGCTTAATTTTCTTGACAGCTTTGGCTGGGGAGGGATCCTGGCCGACGACATGGGATTGGGGAAAACCCTGCAAATCCTGACATTCATCGCACATCAAAAAAGCAAAAAAGCAAACCTGATTGTGGTGCCCACCACCCTGATGTTTAATTGGGAAAATGAAATAGAAAAATTTTCCCCTTCACTGCAAGCGCATTTTCATTATGGCCCGAACAGATTAAAAACCACGGACGAATTCAAAAAACATCAATTGGTAATTACCACCTATGGAATGGTGGTAAGCGATATAGAGTGGATGAAAAACTTTTCATTCCACTATGTGATCCTGGATGAATCGCAAGCTATAAAAAATCCTCAATCACTGCGTTTCAAGGCGGTTTGCTTACTTAAGGCAAAAAACAGGATTACCCTTACCGGAACTCCGATCGAAAATAATACCTTCGATTTATTTGCCCAGATGCACTTTGTAAACCCGGGTTTGCTGGGATCTCCCACGTCATTCCGGGATAATTATAGCCTTCCTATCGATAAAAACGGGGATAAGGAGCGCGCTGAGGAGCTGCGAAAAATGATCAACCCTTTCATGATCCGACGTACAAAAGAGCAAGTGGCCAAGGAGCTGCCGCCCAAAACAGACGAAATCCTGTATTGTCACATGGAAAAAGAGCAGCGCAAAGTATATGACGCCTACCGAAACAAATATCGGGATATGTTGATGGGAAGAATTCAGCAAGACGGTCTGGAAAAAAGTAAATTGTATGTGTTGGATGGGCTGATGAAGCTACGGCAAATTTGTGATTCCCCGCAATTGCTTTCTGATGAAGAAAATTATGGGTATGAATCTGTAAAGGTGGAGGAGCTGGTCAGAAACATAAAAGAAAAGACCGGCAATCATAAAATCGTGGTTTTCTCACAGTTTATTACCATGCTTTCAATTATAAGAAAGCGTCTGGAGGAAATCAATATTTCATACGAATACCTGGATGGAAAGACCTCACATAAAAACCGTCAGAAAAGTGTAGAGCATTTTCAGGCGGATGATTCATGTCGGGTATTTTTAATAAGCCTGAAAGCCGGTGGAACAGGTTTGAACCTGACAGCCGCTGATTATGTGTTTCTCGTGGATCCCTGGTGGAATCCTGCAGTAGAAGAACAAGCTATAGATCGCTGCTACCGCATCGGACAGGATAAAAAAGTATTTGCCTATCGTATGATCTGTAAAGATACCATTGAAGAAAAAATCATCAACCACCAGCAAAGCAAAAAAGCCTTGGCAGATGATATTATCCAGGCTGAGGAGAGCTTTGTAAAGGGCTTGACGGCAGATGATATTAAGGGATTGTTTAGTTAATGATTATTAATGAGGGAATGAATGAATGGGTGAATGTGAGAATGAGGGAAGGTGAAATCTGGTATTGAATAATCGAACAAACGAACAATTGAATGTAGAAATGAAAAAAATAATCTTTGAAGTGCCGGGACGGGAGTTGTAGATTTCTCTGCGACTCACCGTCTTTGCGGTATTTTAGATTTCTGACGACTATATTTCCCTCAAGCTAATCTTTAGCCTCCTCACTTGACGGAGTTTCTTCTGAGGGCTCTTCTTCACTTTTTGTATCTTCTTCTTTCTTCTCCATGATCTCAGGAGCAATTTTTATCAATATCAGATACCAGCCTACCAGCTTTTTCATATCCGATACATACACACGCTCTTTGTCATAATCAGGAGCGATATGCTCCAAAAAGGATTTTAACTCATCCGGATCCGATTTGGTATCCACTCCTGGATCTTCTCCAAACTCTTCATTAATTTTTTGGAATATTTCCTGTAAAGGAATGGTTTTTTCATATTCCGTAGTATAAACGGAAATTTCCTGTAGAATGGAAACCTGGTGGTGGGGCCCTGTTGCCAATCTGGACTGTTTGCCATCAAGGCTTTCTAGTACCAAACCTGTACGGGTAGGCTTTATAACTTTAAATAAACCTGATTTTCCCGATACTGCTGCTATATCTTTTAATTCCATGGGTAAAAAATTTTGATGACAAATGTAATTAACTGCGATTTAAAAAAAGATTAATTTTTGAAATTTGAAATGATTTCACCTGCAAAGGCCAATATTTCTTTTTTGCCGTTTTGGTCGATGGCAGAACTTTCGAAGATTGTAGGCAACTCTTCCCAATCCTTTTTTAGCTGGCGCAGATG
>JAUUZS010000004.1 GCA_030589835.1 Cyclobacteriaceae bacterium | reverse complement strand
ATAAATTTGCTGTCTTCTTATTTCGATAAAAAGGAGAATGACCAAATCAGCCTTTATCTAAAAAATCAGCAAAGTCTTCCTCTGGAGGTATTTTATTTGAGCTGGCGTGACTCCATAATTTTTTATCCTGAACATGAAATCATGCTTGATAACCGGGCACTGAAGCAATCGCCACATTTTAGATTTAAAATTCCGCCCAACAAAAATTGGGACGATAGCCTCCTTCAGGAATTAAAAATCCATTACAATATTTTGGGTCTGGAGTCTGGAAGAAGAAGTGCCTTGGTTTTTCCCTGGCGCTTTGAGGACCGTTTGGAACATATGGGAAATCCAGTTGTGAAAAATGCCAACTACTCGTCATTTGATTTTATTAAGGAAAATGAAGGGGGTGAAATCGTTATTCCTAAGGGAGACTGGAAAATAGCACGGGACTTGATTATTCCGGCAGAAAAAAGATTTGTAGTTGAGGCAGGAGCCAGGATTGATCTTATAAACCATGCACGGGTCATTAGTCATTCTCCCATTTATTGTCAGGGAACAGAGGAAAAGCCAATCCTCATACACTCTTCAGATACTACGGGTCAGGGGATCCTTGTAATTAGGGCGGGTAAATCATCTGTGTTGTCACATACAACATTCGATTATATTTCCTGTCCGCGAGAAGAAGGCTGGCAATTGAGTGGAGCTGTTACGTTTTACGAATCGCCGGTAGATATTTCCTCGTGTACATTTTCTAATAACCAAGTAGGGGATGATTTCCTAAATATTGTCCGATGCGATTTTTCAATCGACCAATCTCATTTTAAGGGTATTAATGCCGATGCGCTGGATTGCGATTTCACGAAAGGAACCATTTCAAACTCCTCCTTTGTGGATGTCGGAAACGATGGGGTGGATGTCTCAGGTACGGAAGTGGAAATTTCACATGTATTTATGAACTTCATTGGAGATAAAGGGCTCAGTGCCGGCGAAGATAGTCAGATGACCGCAAAGTGGATCGAAATCCGCAATTCAGAGATCGGGATCACCAGTAAAGATCGTTCGAAGGTCTTTTTATCAGATGCGACTTTGCTGAATTGCAGGATAGGCATTACTCTTTTTCAGAAAAAGTCAGAATTTGGCCCTGCCTTTACTTTGGCAGATAGAATCAATATTACCCAATCCGAAATTCCTTATTTGATCGAAGACAATTCCAGGCTTGTACTGGATGGGGAAGACTATTCACAGGTACAATCTAATGTAAAAGAATTACTCTATGGAGCAGAATATGGAAAAAGTAGCAATTGAGCCTGAGCTTTCTCATCAACCAACTGAAGAAAACAAGGCGATTGATGAGGTAGAGCCTCTAGTTTATAGGAAAGAGCGAAAGTACGCGATTTCCGATGTGGGCATCAATATCGTAGAGAATATTGTCAGAGGCCATCCACTCATGTTTACCAAACCATTTCCCCCGCGTTATGTCAATAATATTTATTTTGATACAGCCAGTTTTAAAAATTATAGAGACAATGTTATTGGTGCAATGCAAAGGCAAAAATACCGGATACGATGGTATGGAGATCAATTTGGATTGATAGAAAAACCTGTATTGGAAATAAAAATCAAGGAAGGGCTGGCAGGAGCTAAAAAATATTTTCCTCTGGTGCCATTTACACTTGATAAAGAATTCTCGGAGAAAAGCATCCGACAGTTGGTCGATCAATCTGATATACCTTTGATGATGAAAGAATCACTTAGGCACTTTGTCCCGACGCTTCTGAACCAATACCTTAGAATATACTATTTGTCTGCTGACCGTAAGTTTCGCCTTACCCTTGACAATAACCTGAAGTATACCCGGATCTCTAAATATCAAAATCATTTCATGAGGAGGGTTACTGACAATAGAAAAGTGGTTATGGAGGTAAAGTATGATGTGGAGTACGATACGGAATTTAGCCGGATAAGCGATTTCTTCCCCTTTCGCATGACTAAAAATTCGAAGTACGTCGATGGCGTTGATAATTTGGATCTCTGGTAAGCGGGTTGTGTTGAGTATAGAAGATTTGTAGCCTGAAGGAGCTAAAAAGAACAAATATTAATCGATGAAAATCTGTTGTAAAAAAGATTCTTGGGAAAGACGATAATACCCATTATTGAATCGAAAAACCAGGCAATGTGTTATTTCGGAAATGATAAGCAACCACTTGTTCTCTAAATCATCATGGTTAGAAATTTGTAATTAGCATTTTCAAAACTCAGTAATAATATTTTGTTCTTAAACAATTTCCTTGTTTTTATCCCCTATCAAGTAAAAAAATAAATTGGTGCTCAAACAAAGGCTTTGATTTATTGTTAAATAATAATTGGAATATGATAGGGTAAAATATAAAACTCCTCTTTTCTAAATTTAATATTTCGTTATATATCTAATTGTATTTATAAAACATCAGAGGTAAAGATAAAAAAAAATAAAAAAATATGAATATAATTATGTATAATTGGATAATATTGATTATTTTTATACCAATGATATATAGCTTGCTGTCATGAAATAGTATTCTATACCTAACAATACCAAAAATAACCACCAATTATGAACTCGAAAAACCGGTTTATCCTAATAAGCTTTGTCTTATTTGAATTCGTCCTTCTTAATATCACATTGATCACATTTTTTGCGTTCGCGCTTCCCGGGTTCTCCTGGAGCAACAATTCATTTTTTAATAATCTAACAATCATTTTGCTGATATTAAATCTGAGCTGGCTGATTATTATACTTTATATCCGTGTCAAAGATTTTTATTTTAATCCTAACTACAGATATATAAAAAATTTCGCGCTTTCATTCTTTTTTTTTATTGGCATTTCCTCCACCTTAATGCTGATATTTCAAATTGATTTTCTTAGGCCAATTAGTCTGATCATACCTATTTTCCTTTTTACCTACATCAATTTTCTCATACATAAGTTTTTACTAAAATATTTAAAGAGAATCGGATCTTCCGAACTGACTTCAAATGCCTTATTGATTAGTTCAGAAAAAGAATATCCTAAGCTGCTGGAGTTTACCAAAAGCATCACACAGCACGGGTACAAAATATTAGGATATTTGGGTGATAAAGATACAAGCACTTTGGCCAATGGAGTGGGGCTGGACGTAATAGGGAATATTAAGGATCTTCCTGAAATTTTGGAAAATAAAGCTATCGATGAAATTTTCATTACCCTTGCATCGCTGAAACAAGAGAAAATAAAATCATCCATAAAAATAGCCGACAATTTCGGAGTGCGTGTGAAATTGATACCCGAAAACCCAATTTTTATAGCGGAAAAATATAAGGCAGATACCTTGGGTGATATTGCTGTATTCGAACTTCGTCAATCTCCTCTTGATATTTTTAGCAATATGGTGATAAAGAGGTTATTCGATTTTTTGTTTGCCCTCATCACCATTGTGATATTGTCTCCTTTATTCTTAATCATCGGAATACTCATTATATTGGACAATAAAGGCCCCATATTTTATACACCCCACAGGAAAGGGGAAGCTGGTGGATCCTTTAAATGTTACAAATTCAGAACGATGTCAGAATGCGACGATCCCCTTGCTGGTACCAAATCGACCGTGGTAAATGACCCAAGAATAACAAAAATTGGTAAGCTATTGCGAAAAAGTGACCTGGATGAATTGCCACAGTTTTTTAATGTATTAAAAGGCGAGATGAGTGTTATCGGGCCACGGCCACACCGGTCTATTTTACAAAATGATTTCAGAAAAATTGTCAATGATTATATGGTAAGGAGCTATGTGAAACCCGGTATTACTGGTTGGGCACAAGTTAATGGCTGGCGAGGACCAACGGTTACGGATGAGCAGAAAAAGGAACGTGTAAAACATGATCTCTGGTATATCGAAAACTGGAATTTTTGGCTGGACGTGAAAATTATATTCCTGACTATTTTTGGGAAGCATCATAAAAACGCTTTCTAAAAAATACATAGTCAAATTTTGCTCACCACGTAATGAGTAGTGGATATAGTGCTTGTTTCTTGAAAAACTTATTTATGATTGCCATGATGACTCCGTTTTTCTAGGAATACTCTAAAAATTGTCCGCTGTACAAGGTATTGAGAAAAACTTGGCTTGATCTCGTACATTTTCAACAGACCATGACATAATAAAGCGACTATAATATCAGAACTCAGTAAATTCACAATGTTGCCAAGAAAAATCGCAGATTTGAATGTCTAAATTAATTAGCGGGAATAATGCCTGGCCTGTCCGGCAGGCAGGGAATATGGGAATAATGGAACGAAAAAAGCTTTCGCATACTTTTTTCCAATCTTCCATTTTTCCAACTTTCCATTTTAAATGACAGAATTAATATTTGATTTGTGATTTCCTATTGTGATTTCGCAAAAAATACTGAGCTCAGAATATTGGTATAAAGCAACAGTATTTGCAATCCATAGCATACGAGCAAAACTTTATAAGTAAATGAATGTTATACTTATCATATCGTATGAACTGGTGATTTTAGAAGGAAATAGGGGTGGGGTCATAATAGGTCAAATGGTTATCACCTAATGAATATATAAAAAGAAAATGCAGGAATTGAATACCAAAAACGAAAATTCACTTCTGGAGGTCAATATTAAGGATCTTATAAAGAAAATATGGGAAAAGAAATTTTTATTCATATTTACAGTTGGGTTATCTGTGGCAATAGCCATTGCGTATATAAAATTAGCAACTCCATTATACGAGGTATCTTCCTCTATATTAATTGATGCTTCCGGAAACAACCGGATATTGAGTGATGAAAGCAAATACCTTGATGGAGGTGTAAAGCTATTGGAAATGGAAAAAAACCTTTTCAATGAAATAGGTATTATAAAATCCTTTTCATTGGTAAGGAAGACGGTCGAAGACCTGGGTTTTAATATCTCCTATCATGCTGGGGATTGGTTAAAAGAAAACGAGAAATACGGCTATTTCCCCTTTAAAGTATTCCTTAATGAGCATGCTGCCCAGCTGTTTGATGTTCCAATTAAGGTTCATATTTTATCAAAAGAAAAATTTAGCCTATGTATTGAAGCAAAAGAATTTGTTGTTTCAAACCCTGCGACAAATTCAAATCATAAAATAGAGAATCCATTTTCTTTTACGGATGAATTTTTATTTGGAGAACCTGTTGAGCATGATTATTTCAGCTTTACATTGGAATACCCAAATTACAACATTGGGCCATCTGATTTTAAAGAAATGACGCTTTCGTTTAGAATACACGATTATGATAAAGTGGCAAACCGGTATTTATCAAAATTAAAAGTCGATAATATAAATATTAATGCCAGTATTCTTAAAATCAAATCCCAAGGGGCCATTACTGAAAAGGAAATTGATTTTCTCACAAAATTAACAGGAAATTATATAGAAAATACATTGATCGCCAGAAACAAGATTGCGACAATCAAGGAGTCATTTATTCGAAATCAGCTGGCAAGTATTTCCGATTCGTTGACCAAAGCAGAACTGAACCTCGAAGCATTCAAAAAAAATGAGCAAGCACTAAATCTGAATGCTGTGGCATCAAATGCAATTGAGCAATCGCAAAAATTGCAATCTGATAAAGTAAAAATTGAATTCAATATAAAATATTATAATTCTTTAATTCAATACCTGAGGGATAATTCCGGTACAAATAATATGGTCGCCCCTTCAGCATTAGGAATCGATGACCCTTTGCTTCAGGCAAATTTAGTAGAGCTGCAACGGCTGTATTCCGAAAAAGTCAGAAAAGAATTGTTTGTTACCAGTGATAACCAGGAGTTGGAAATACTTGATTCCCAAATTATTAGGACCACAGAGTTGTTGCTGGAAAATATAAGGAACTTAATCAAATCATATGAGCTGGCCCTCGACGAAACAGAGGTGCAATTGTCATTTTATCAGGAAGAAATGTATACCCTACCTATGAGGGAAAAGCAATTGCTCGATATTCAGCGAAAAAGCACACTATATGAAAACCTATTTAATTATCTAAATCAGGAACTGGCAAAAACAGGAATAGCAAGAGCCGAAAACACGTCAGACACGCGGGTGCTGGATCATGCAAGGATGGTCGGTACGGGTCCTGTGTCACCAAAGAAAATGCTCTTATTGGTGCTTTCCGTGATAATAGGTTTGATTATTTCATTGGCGTGGGTCGTCTATATCAATTCGACGGATGATACTATTCAAAATTTAGGCCAATTAGAAAAACATACCGACCTACAGGTTGTGGCAAGTATCGCCCATTATAGTTCGAAAGCAAGGCTTTCGGATGCTGGTATTGCTCAATGGAGTGTCGATGAGTCTTTCAGGGACTTAACTGCCAATTTGCAATTCCTAATCTCTAAAAAAAGAAATTGGGTAATAGGAATAACCTCCTCTATCCCCAACGAAGGAAAAACATTTTGTGCCATTAACCTTGGGATCAAACTTTCTGAATCCGGAAAAAAAGTCCTTATCATTGATGCTGATCTAAGAAACCCAAGCCTACTTGATGGTGTGAAAGAATTTAAAGGTAAGGGGCTTTCGGATTATTTAGAGGGTGACGATTGTTCGGTCTATAGCATTATTCACAAACATGAAAAACTTAAAAACCTTGATTACATTCCTAGTCGGGTAATAGTTGGCAATATTCAGGAGTTGCTTTCAGGGTATAAAATGCAAACGCTTGTACATGACCTCAAAGATCAATACGATTTCATTATTTTGGATGCTCCTGCGGTCGGCCTTGTATCTGATTATCTATTGCTTTCAGAAATCATTGATGTAAATTTATTTGTATTAAGAAGAAATGTATCGAAAATATCCTTTCTGCAGGATTTTAATAAGCTGTTGACACGTGGAAAATTGCAAAACAATTATATCATTTTCAATGATGCAGCAGGAAAGGAATACAAATACGGGTATTCTGAAAAATATGGAAAATCTAAAAATTCTTTCCCGGTAAGCATGACTTTGTCCTCATAAAAACCGCATAGTATATGAATGTAGTATCTGCAATGAGTTTTTCAATAGAATGATAAGAGATTAATATGAATGTTGGGGATCATTTGTTCAGATGGCAGGAAGTACATCTGATTCACTTTTACATTTATCTGGTAATTGCAGCCCTTATCGCATATTATTTAGTGAAGAAGAGTAATTCGGAATATAAATTTGAATTGTTCTTTCTATCCTTTTATGTGTTGACAGGAAATTTGAATGAGATTTTAACTATAAGTATTCCAGGATTCAGCCTGTTCGAGATTCAGCCAAAGCGATTTTTGCTCCTCATACTTTCTTTTTTTCTAATCAAAAAAATATTGTTTTCCAGGGAAAAGGTCAGCATGACCAGTAACGGAAAAATACCCTGGTGGGAGATCATGCTTTATGCTTATTTTATCTTCTTTGTGATTTCGCAGTTTGCAAATATCGCCGTTATTGGAATATCTGAAATACTGGTAAACCTATCTTTTGAATTCACTTTTCTGGTGATCATTTTAGCATTGAGATTAATGGCCAATGATGAATCTTATCAGGTATTGGGGAAATCAATACTTATAGGAGCCACTTTATCATCTATTTTAAGCATCATACAGATTGCAATCGACCCATATTTTTTGCGCATAGGTATCGACCGTATAGCTTTTGGGGAAACAATACGGGCAAATGGTATGTTTGATCAGGAACATTATAATTCTTATTTCCTGATAACCGCTATAATTTGGACTATAGTCCTCGTAAAAAGAAAAAATTTAAAAATCATTTTAATTTCCTTATATACTATAGGGATCATTTTATCTTTCCATAGAATGAGCTGGTTGATCCTAAGCTCAGTCCTTATCATTTATTTTTTGTTTATAGACAATGTGATTCTTGATAAATTGATATTGGCAGGCTTGAGTGGTATTGCGATAATTCTGGCTGTTTTTATTTTCTATCATCGGGATATAATGGATACCTCATTGGTTCAGGAAAGGTTGACCGATTCGGTCGATGGTAGGGAAGGGTATTATACCATGGTAATGGAAAATATTCATAAAAAACCTTTGTTCGGGTATGGAGGAAGGAATAATGAAGTATATTATTCTTACATGTTAAAAATTACCGGAAGAGTAGGGAGGGCCACAGGTACTGAAGGAGGTATTCATAGTGGTTATTTCTCAGCCATGTTTTACACCGGTATACCAGTCTTTTTTTTCTTTACCATGTTTGCATTGCTATCCGTATTTTACTTTGCAAAACTATCTTTGAAAGATCGATTTTTTGCGATTCCTTTTTTTATTGCATTTATTTTTTTAGTAGGAAACCTTACCAATACCTTGATGTTTTCGAAGCATGTAGGGGTATTTTATGCTTTGCATTTAGGTATTGCCATGGGAGTAAAACAAAAAATAGATTTATCGAAATCAGATTCCTGAAGTATATGCCAATCCATTTATCGCAACTTTCTTGCAGAATATGAATTTAATAAAAAAAGCCAAATCCTATTTGGATAAAGGACATGCCAGGTCTGTAAGCGCCAAAAAGAATGTATTGCTGTCGGTTTTATTAAAAGCGATTGGCGTATTGATCGGATTTGCATATTTCCCACTTTCGTTGGAATATCTTGGCGTCGTTAAGTTTGGTATTTTCCTTACGCTTATCTCCATGATTGATTGGTTTATGGATTTGGATATCGGCATAGGCCATGGACTAAGAAATAAGTTTGGCGAATCCATTGCCCAGGGTGACGACAAAAAGGCTTTGCATTATGTGAGTACGGCCTATTTTGCGATTAGCGCCATCATTATCATTGTAACGATACTTTTTCTTATTGGGAATATGTTTATTCCATGGTCAAATTGGCTTAATGCCGATCCGCAATTAAATAGCGAAATCAAACTCCTTGTAGGAATTATCATAATTGCTTTTTCTATTCAATTTATTTCGGCTAATGTGTATGAAATATTTTATGCGCTGCAAAAAATGGCTTATGTCGAGCTTTTTCGTTTGATCACTAAAGCTTCTTTCCTTTTAATGATTATTTTCTTACTCCTGTTTACAAGCGATTCTTTGCTTTTATACGGAAGTGCAAAATCATTGACTTTTGCTTTAGTCCCATTGATCGTCGGGATATATTATTTCAGGACCCGGATCAAAAAATATAGCCCTTCGTTCAGGTTCGTAAGATTAGACTACTTTAAAAGTCTTTTTTCTCTGGGTATAAAGTTTTTTTTGATTCGGGTATCTATGATCATTATCCATCAAACCAATAATTTTCTAATAGCCGGATTTGTTTCAGTAGATGGAGTCCCGCAATATGAGGCGGCTTATAAGTACCTGTCTATATTTCTTTTGCTCTTCACCATCCTAACCAACCAGCTTTGGCCGTCAAATGTCGAAGCCTATAATCAGGGGGATATAAAATGGATGAAAAAATCGATGTGGACAGTAATGAAAATCTGGTTTGGCACTGTTTTGCTTGCTGCACTGATGCTCTGGGCGTCTCCTTTCATTTTTGAAATTTGGTTAGGGGATAACCTTGAAATTCCATTTTTAATCACCGTATCGGTAGCGTTTTCCATAAGTATTACCACATGGGTTAATATGTTTAACCTGGTGTTGAACGGAACAGGGAAAATCAAACTTCAAATGTATGCCTGGTTATTGGCCGCTTGCTTAAATATTCCCGCATCTATTTACTTTGTAAAAGTATTGAATTTTGGAGTTGTGGGCATTGTATTAGGTACGATTGTCAGCCTGATCCCTGTTGCCATTATTTCGCCTATTCAGGTATTAAAAATTCTGTCAGGAAAAGAAAGTGGAGTTTGGGAAAAGTAAACCCGGTTTACTATTTTTGGTTCTGCCCTGAATTTAATGGGAGATTGTAATTTTTGTCAGAAGTCGGAAGACCGGAGACCGAAGTAAAAAAAGGCGAAAAACCAATGCAGGAATAAGAAACATTAACATTTGCCGATTTTGGAATTCTTTTCTTCCGACTTCCGACTTCTGGCTCTTGGACCAAAGTTTTCCATTAAAATAACAGAGAACCCTATTATTATATACGTTGAGGCAACTGCCTTTCTTTGGTTTCTAAAAAAAAACAGCCTCAAGGATGGCTACGGGTCATGCACCGGAGTCAATATGAATCACGATTCATTTATATGGAAATAAACTGACTATAAAGGTCTAAATATTGTTGCTCCATTCTCTGTATTGAAAAGTCTTTTTTAACACGATGTTGTCCGGCGTCCCCCATTTTTAACGCCAACTCTGGCCGATCCAGTAAATATTTAATTTTATCTGCAAGTATTTCCGGTGATTTTGCCGGCACGAGAAATCCGGTTTCGTTATCTTCAACAATTTCCGGGGTGCCCCCGCCATTTGTGGCAACCACCGGTTTGCCAAATACCATATACTCAATTATTGAGTTTGATACCCCCTCGCCGTGCAGTTTTGAATTTGTCGATAATACGCCGACATCAAAACTATTTATGACAGACTCTACTTTGTTCATTTGGCCAGGCAACAAAATTCGGTCGGCATAGGCACTAGGGATCAAAGCTTTGCAATGTTCAAAATTTGCGCCATCACCGATCGCCAGAAAATTGAATTCATGGCCTTCGTTCAACAATATAATCGCAGCCTGAATGAAGGTGTCATAATCCTTTCTCGGGTGAAAAGCCCCCACCATGCCAACAATAGGGCCGGGTTTAATATTCAGCTGATCACGTACTTGCTGAGGATTGAGTAACTCTTTAATGCGGTCAAAATCAAAGCCATTGTATATGCATTTGCTTTTGGACTTTGGGGCGTGATAGACTTGTAATCCTGCTTTTGAATTTCCAATGATTATATCAGAAAATGGAAAAGTGAGTTTTGCCTTAAAATATTTTTTGTTAAAGATATTTAAGCCTTTTGTTGCGTCCATCACATTCTGATTGATAAACACAATTTTTAATAGCTTACTGGGAAGAATGGCAAAAATTGCAGACAAGCGGCCCCAGCTATGAATAATATCAGGTTGAAATTTTTTGCACAGTTTATAATATTTGTACAATGCGCCAAAATCAACTTTATATTTTCTTTTTATAAGATGAACGGGATAGCCGAGATCGTATATTTCTGGGTAAGAAACTTTATCAGAAAAGAAAACCAGTTCCACCTCGATATTTGGGCGTAGTTTAAAACTCTTTAGCAGCTCAATTATTTGACGTTCTTGCCCCCCACGGGCAAGCCGGTCATGAATCATTTGAATTTTCATTTCCAATTATGATTAGCAGTCAGATTATATATTTATTGTTGCACCTATCAATAAATGATTGATAAACAGGAATTTGTTCATAATGTCCGATCATTGCTTTACGCCCGTCTTGATGGTGTGGCATGCTTGCTCCTAAAAAACCCATTGCATATATAATCTCCCAACTTTTCAGTTGGGCTGGTGTTTTCAGAAACGTTGCACGTCCTTGCCCGCCGTATTAAGGAAGACGACGCATCATCCCGTACATTCTAAACAAACTCTGACTTTATTGTAAGGCACTTAATAACAACACATTTAAGGCGTTCTGGTTTAAAAAAAACATCAATTTATCACAGATTGTCTGATTATTTTTTTAAAAGGAGCACGGAAGTAGGTTTTTTTGAGCAATCAGGAATCCTAAAAATTCTGTAAAAATGATTTTAGTTTTTGGCCATAATTCAAATAATTAAATTCAATCCTTCCCAACTCTTTGCCTTTTCGGCCAATCTCTATTGCTTTTTCAGGGTAATCCAACACATATTTCATCTGCTTTACATATGAGGAAACTTCATACTTTTCTGCAATCAAGGCAGTTTCTTCATGCTTAAAGTAATGGATTATCTCTCCGGCATTGGTGGTGATTATTGGATTTCCGGATGCCACATACTCTCCGATTTTATGCGGAAAACGTGCAACATCCTGCAGGGTAGGTCTTAGAGGTATTAATAGTGCCTTTGCATTTAAATATAACAAAACCAATTTGTCATAATCAAGTTTGGTAAAAAGGGTTATATGTGAGGCAAACTCCATTTGGCTAATGTCTTTTTTTAGCTTATCAAATTGTCCCGGTTCTGTCTCACCTACTACCAGATACAATTTCATTTTGTATTCAGATGGTAGTCTGGCAAAAGATTCTATGATAAAATCCAGCACTTCGCGGTAGTCTAAAGAACCGCAAAAGAGAAAATAGGATTCCTGTGGGGCTTGCTTTTGTGGAAGTTCAAATTGTTCGAAGTCACATAAGACGGGAATCTTTAGGAAGGGTTTGTTCGGGGAGATTTTCTTATATCTATCTACCAGAAATTCACTAATTGGCAGTGCGCCGTCCATCCATTTCAGCAAAACCGGGTCAAGCAATCGATCATTGATGTTGGCAAGAATACCATTGTGATGTTGCATATAAGGCCCATATTCTACGTAACTCAATACCAACGGAAATCGGAAAAAAATTGAAAATAATCGGTACGATAAACTATGTACGAAACTAAGACTGGAAATGATGGCGGCATCCAAATCATTGTTTTTATGCAGTAGTCGTAAATAGTTGAGCTCCCCAATTTTTCCTTTGATCTTTTGTAAATTTCGCTCCAGAAAGCCCTTAGGCCGGTATACTTTGCCAGACGTGTATATATAATGAATGCCCTCGAATACACCTTCCGGTTTTAGCTTTGTTTCTTGCTGTGGATCAAGTTTCCCTTTTCGATTGACCACGGTAACTTTAGCACCTGCATGTATTAGCGCTTTGCTTATCAAAATCATTTTATTCATACCGGCTAACCCATATGGGAATCCGGATTCGCCTAAAAATACTACATGAAAATGGTGATGTTTTTTTTCTGTACTCATAAACATTGGTAATTGGTAAATAGCTTTCTTTTACCGAAAGAAGGGTGCAATCTAATGATAAATTCAGTTCTGCTTAATAAAAAAATGACAATCGGCTCATAAATTTATGGTTTTGCCTTCTTTGAGGTATTCTTTTTTTATACCCTCTAAAATAAAAGAGTGCTGAATTTCATTATATTTTCCGGCTATGGTTTTTAAACAGGCATACTGAACAATATTTACAATGCTGGCTCCGGTAATGGGGTACTTTTTGGACAGCGTTTCCAGCGAAATTGTGTTCTGTAAGGCAATATGTTTGGGCAGGTTGTTTTGCCACAGCAACAGTCTTTCCTTATATGTAGGTGTTTCAAATTCGATCATGGACTGGAATCTTCTGGTAAAAGCAGTATCTATATTGCTTTTAAAGTTGGACGCCAAAATAACGAGTCCCGAATGTGATTCTATCCGTTGCAATAAATAAGATACCTCTTGATTGGCGTATTTGTCATGTGCATCTCTCACATTGGTACGCTTGCCAAAAATAGCATCGGCCTCATCAAAAAATAAGATCCAGTTTTTGTTATTCGCTTTGTCGAAGAGCTTTGAAAGGTTCTTTTCGGTTTCCCCTATATATTTTGAAACTACCAAAGAGAGGTCAATTCTATAGACATCCTTTTGGGTATATTTTCCCAGTAGGTTTGCAGTGAGGGTTTTTCCGGTTCCTGGAAGCCCGTGAAACATGACCCTGTATCCGGGTTTGATCCTGCTTTTCATGTTCCAATCATGGAGTAAGATATCATTGTAGTTAAGCCAGGTCTCGATTTCTTTGATGTGATCCAGTGTTTTGGCACTAAGAATCAAATCTTCCCATTCTAGCTCGGTAACAATGCGTTGTGCAGGAAAGTCGTTAGACATTTTGGGCTTTAGAATCGTACCGGTTGTCAATAGCTGTACATATTCTTCATCCAGGATGAGACGTCCGCTCATTTTGGGCTCGCCATCCGGGACATCGCCGAGATACAGGATGCCCTTTTTAGCAAACAGGTGAGTTTCATTAAACATTTGGGTGAGTTCAATGCGCTTAGCCATGTCGTTTCCTGCGAGTATAAACTGTATGGTTTCTCCTGTGGGGATAATACCACGATGGTTTTTCCCTTTGATACCTCCAAAATCCGGAAATTCACCACCGTTGGGTAAATATTGTGAGATGATCGTATTGAAAAAATTTGGGGCAATATGTGGTACCAGGGATAGCAATACAATGTTGACTTCCTCAGCTGATAATTGATGTGTTGTAATAAAATTTGACAGATACGATTCATCAACCTGTAGTGGGGCCGGAGGAGGGGGCGTTGTATCCCCATACTCAACATCCAGGCGGAATTCAATAATTTTCCTTAAATAGGAAAGTGTTTTGTTGGTTTTTTCATCGATGGTAGTTTGATTCATAATATTGATATAATTCAAAAAGAAGCCTTTATTCCTTGCAGATCATGAACTGAAAAGCTATCGAGCACTTCAATCTTGCATATGCCCATTTGTCGGCACTGTAAATAAAAATCAATTTAATAAAAAAGAAAACGTTGTACAATAGGATTTTATTTGAAATATTTGACGGCACAAAATTCAGGTTTTAATGTATCAAATGGGTTGCTAACTTAGATTTTTTAAGGTTAATAGTGGTTTTTAGCCTGTGATTTATGTGTTGGTTCTAATCATAAGTTCGTTGACTATGTTCTTATATTTAAGTGCTTTTTTATCATCCGGATAAGATTTGAGCACACCATTTATAAGATCCAACCCTTCCTGATATTTTCTAAGATTTAAAAGGATCATCGCCTTATCCATTTTTATCTTGCTGTAATCTGGGTTCATCCTGATCAGCATATCCAATTCTTTGATGGCAGCGGCATAATCTCCTTTTGATAAATAATTAATGGCTAAATAATGCCTGGTTTTATAGTTGTCGGGTTCTATGGATAATGATTTTTTAAATGCATTTTCTGCCAACCCATAATTTTTCAAATTGAATTCACAAACACCCATATAACAGTGGTATTCTGCATTTTCTTTTATTGAACTTAAATAGGAAAGCACAGATAATGCATTCTCAAAATTTCCAATTGCCATGTAGTTCTTGGCGAGTTCCAGCTTATACAATTCTTTTGTTGACGAATTCACCAGCTCTTCCCAAATTGTTGTTGCCATCTGAACCTTTCCGGTTGCCTGGTAAAATTTCGCCAGGCTAATTTTTGCATTTACATTATCTGCATTCAGATGTATACTATATTTATAATTTAATTCTGCTTCATCATATTTCTTCAAAAATGTCAACGAGTTGGCAAGATTTAGATAATAGGTGTCTTTGGGATTTATTGAAATGGCCTGATTAAAAAACGTAACAGCTTTCGCATAATGCTCTTTTTGATGGTACAATAGCCCCATATTATTTAGGGCAGTTGTATTGGATTTGTCTTTTTCCAGTGCCTCTTCAAATTGTGATTTTGCATTGTCAAAGTCTTTTTTTAGCAGATGTTCTACTCCCTTATTGTTATTTTCTATAGTTGCATCCATATGATTTGTGTTAATCAAAAATATCGTCTTTTATATCCCGGGCCAAATCCTTGGCCATGTCAACCACATCCAGATCAGGATAAATTACTTCAATATCGTCAAAAGAAATATCGAAAGGTTGATCTTCCTGATAATGAAGAGGAAATACTATTCCGAACTGAATATCAGGGCCCCAACTGAATGAAACCAAGTTATGCCTCCATGTTTCAGAAATGGAGAACCATCCAATACCCAGAGATGCCCTGGCGAATGCATTCACATCAAAGGTGAACTTTGGATTTACGGTTATGCGTCCTTCTGCATCGAGTATTATTCCTGTTTGTGGGCTCCACGAAAGATCGACTTCCGCAGCGGCTTCACCTTCAAGGCCAAGTGTGCCTGCTAATTCAATACCTCCCGAAAGGCTGGCAATTCCTACACTCAAGCCCAGTCCTAAATCGCCACGTAAGGTCAATCCGGCATCAGCCGGGACTGCAAATTCCCCGTGACCACGAATTTCTGTTTCATCTTCATGATCCGGATTATAAGTCACCTCGGCAAATACATTGCGTAATTGACCTGGTCCAAATCCAGCAGCGAAATCCAAACCACCACTAATCTGTGCTACCAAACCAAGACTTCGCGGGCCAAGAGGAATCGCAAACAATGGAATTTCTATCGTTGGAACTGTGAATAGGTTTCGCCTGAATTCTCTTCTGTCAAAAACATCCACTGCGCTAGGAAGTCCTATTCTTCCCGTCACTTCCATCTCGCCATTTGGCAGAAATTGCACGCCGGCAGTTGCTTCCAGCCAGGGGGTAAGCTGGAGTGTTAAATCCCCACCGCCATAGACCCTCATAGTATCATCGGGTTCTCCTGTGGGTTGTCCATCTTCACCAATAGTCCTGTTGGTGGCTCCCACATTAACATTTCCGCTTAACATGCCCCGGTTATACGCTGCACTTCCTTCAATAGTGATTGCGCCATTTTCGTAGGTTACGGTAAGAGAAGTGTCGATTCCGGGAATATCCGGTTGGGCGGTTCCTGAGACAAATACATCATAACTCTCAGCACCCGCTTCTTTCGATATTCGCGCCTCCACATTACCCCCACGAATACCCGGAATATCAGAACTCAAATCAAAGTCCCCGCTGATAGAGAATCCTTCATCCCCGTAGTTGACCGTCATGGTGCCTCTTTCTATTCCAGGAATATCCAGTTCGGCGGTGCCTGTGGCGGTAAAATTATTTTCGCTGTACGAAGCGGTAATCGTAGCATTTTTGACTCCTCTTATTTTTCCTTCAGGGATACCAATTTCTCCGCCGATTGTCCAGATATTCTCTTTGTATTCTACATTGATTTCTGCAGGATCAAAGAGTTCGGAATCAAAATTGAAGGCTCCTTCCAGTTCGAAGGCTCCTGAAGTAGAGGCTGCAGCACCGATATGGCCTTCACCAACGCTGTCGATGCCGAAGTCAACACGACCCTCGATAAAGAACCCATCTTGAATGCCATAACCAAGTATAAGTGTTACGTCAGAGATGCTAAATGGTGCTGGCATTTCTAAATCACCACTAGAGAATACCTTTTGTAATCGAACATCATCTTCACTAATCACTATTTCGACATTTGCCCGGGAAATAAATGGTATGGAAGGCAATAAAGTCCCTCTTCCCACCAGACCGGCATTAGTCATTTGAAGAGAATCCATACTAAATGGACTTAGCTTGGTAAACTCTGCATTAGTAGTATTTATGAAATTTTTTAAATCACTAGACTTTAAAAAACCTGCGTAAGTAGTCCCAGGCATTTTATATATTGGCCAATTAAAATATTCCGGCAACATTAATAGACTTCTGGCTCCATCAGTTGTTCTAAATTTAAATGGTTTCCCCCTCAAATATCCTTTTTGCCCTTGCTCTGTCGCTGGATTAAATTCCATCGTTTCAACATTAAAAAACTTCGAGTGCATGGTTAATCTAGGATCAAAAAGATTTGTTGAAGCCGTTTGAGTTGTCGCGTTCGGATCACTCCATGCAATTTTAGATCTGCTTCCCAGATTATCACCCCAATACAATACGTAATGTGAAGTAGAGCCAATCCTTCCTGCTAGATCCAAGCTGGAAGGGTGTGGATCGAACGGTAATGACCGATTTGGATTAGGATCCTCAAAATCATAAAAATTGATGGCGCCTCTACCTTTTTGTCTTGTTAATAATTTATTAATATGGTCTCCATCTTGTATTTTACTTTTATCCCATGTCTTAATATTTGGAGGATCACCCGCTGTTGTAAAACTTCTATAATGAATATCGAATCTGGATTTTACTCTATTGGCCAATGTGTCATTAATTCTACCAACATTAATACCCTTAGATACCAGAGCATCTTTTAATGGTTGATCCGTCCTAATTAAGTCTTTTATTGATGTATTTACATTTCTTTTTATACTGTCTCCGGAAGTCTTATTTGCTTCTTTGGATAATAAATGCAGATTATCAATAAGTCCCGCTGTTCTTACTCTTGGCCAGCCTTTTAATTGTAGTTCTTCCTTATGATCGATCTCAAAATTTTCTTTGATACCCGCAGTTTCATCCCAAAATGGAACTTTTAAATTCTGTGCCATCAAGGTGGCGTCTCCACTTCTGTCAAATTTTTTAGTTCTGCCACCAGTTGAAACGGAAGTAGAAATTTGGTAAAGTCTGTTGTTACGTACGCCGCCCTGCAACAATTTCTGAAGAGTTCCTTCACTAGAGACACTATCCCAAACACCTGATTGATTCGCATCATTATCTCCAGATCTACCACCCCCACTAAACTCTCTGGCCCTGAAATTATTGGAAGCGGACATATAAGCATTTTTAAATGCTGGTATTGGTAGATTATCTATAAAAATCTTTGGGGGATCTGCAGTGAAATCATAATATGTACCAGTTTGTGGGATTTCAATGGTTTCATCATCCACCTTCTGAATCATCTTAGGCCTTACCGAAGCTCCCTGCTGCACCGTATGCGTCAGTTCATGAGCTAATAGATGTTTTCCGGAATCACTCCCCGGATTATATTTGCCTTTATTAAAATAGATGTCGCTACCTTGGGTAAATGCCTGTGCTCCTAAATCTTGACTCATTTGTGCAGCACTTGAATCGGTATGCACCCTGACATCGCTAAAGTCCGTACCAAAACCAGACTCCATTTGAGATTGCGTATTTTCGTTTAATGGGGAGCCTCCTCCTTTTGAATTAGTTAATTGAGATTCAATGGATGAATCGATATTGGCGGTCCCATCGGATTTTGCTTGAACCGGCGGAATTTCTTTTTCTTCATCTGCATTTGGTTCATCAATTTTTTGTATAGTTTTCTTTTCCTGTATTTCTTCTTCCTTTTCCTGTATTTCTTCCTCTTCCTGTTTTTGAATTTCTGGCGTTACATCATTAAGCCCTGATTTTTCCTGTATTTGAGGTTCAGAAAACAGCTCTTGTTTTTGTATTTCATTTTCTGATTGTTTTTGTATTTCTTCCTGATCTTCTTTTTCCTGAACCTGCTCTTCTTCGGCCTGCTTTTGTACCTGAGGTTTATAGCTATCAGCTAATGTTTTTTCCTGAACAAGCGTTTTCTGGCTAACCTCCTGCACTTGAACTCCCGACTCTGATTTTTCCTGGATTTCTTTTTGCTCCTGGACCTGTTCTTCTTCTTCGGCTTGTCTTTGTACCAGAGGAGTAATGCGCTCTATTAATGGTTTTTCCTGAATTTCACTTTCTTCTTGCTGCTTTTGTACTACCTGGGCAGGAGAAAAAAATGCATTGGTAGTTTCGTTTCCTTGAGCTACAATAGTATCTGCAACACGATCTGCTTCAACTTCATACTTATCTCCTGACTTACCAATATTGAGTTTAGGTTGAATAAAGGTGTTTTCTCCTTTTTCATTTTGCAATGAAGAAGGTTGACTTGATTTGGGACTTGCAGTCTGTGTAGTTGCAGCTCTGAACATTATTTTTAATAAGTGATTTATTTATTAACCTTTTGTCACTTTGCAAAAGGACTAGCTCTCATTGTTTTAATTTCTGCGTCTGTCAATTTTTTGGGGTTTGCTGCCGTGGCATGCATTAGGTAGGTGTTGTCGGGGACGACGTGCGCTCCACTGTTAAGCAATACGTGACCCATTTCATGGGATATTGTATTATCTATTCCTGAATTACTCACCACAACTCCCAGTAATCCTGTGCCTGTAGCAGGCCAAAATGCTTCCCCTAAACTTCCGGCACTTAATTTCTTGACAAAAAACAGCGTTATTTCACCACTTTTCTGATTCCAGGGTAAAAGTGATTTTTCTTCGGCAGTCGGACTGGTAGGGTTTGGGTATTCATTGAGTACCAGATCTTTGCCAATTAAAAACCTGGAAAGGAAACCTGGTAGTGTCACTACTTTTCCTTTCTTGACTTTTATGTTAGCCTGGTGATATACCTGAGTATTGGCATACGTTAGGGCACTCGCTAAATTTCCGCTACTACCAGTAACATTCACTGCGTTAAGGGTTATTGTTTTTTGTGTTACTTTCTTCTTTGGTTTGGGAGGGGGAACAGTATTGGGTATTGTGACTACTGCCCTTCTATTGGGCTTAAGGGATTTTGAAAATTGGGTCGTCTCACCGTTTGAGAATTTGTCAATATTTGCTGCCGGGATTCCTACGGATCCATCTGAAGGATTCATCAATTCCGCAGCAACCTTTTCTGCTCTTTTACATGACAGGCCCCAGTTTAGTCCGGGTTTTCCATCAATACTGGCGTATCCATCTATTCTTATTGTTTCCGTTCCTCCTGAAGCATGCCAATTCATAACCAAATTAGATAGCATCGCCTTATCAGATGATGACAACGCACTACTGGCTACACTGTGATTAATGCTCATTTTCATACCAAAGGCACTACTATTTGCAATAGGACAGCTCATACCCGGAGGGGCATCTTTTGGGTCATTCTCTAACTTATGCCGTTGAATCTTTTTATTTATCATTCCACCTTGTTGTATGGTGTGTGTCAGTTCATGGGCTAACAGGTGCTTTCCTTCTTTGGTATCCGGCTTATACTTTCCTTTATTAAAATATACATCATTGCCATGCGTAAAGGCTTGTGCACCAAGTTCCTTATTCATCTGAATGGATGCATTATCCGTATGGATATTTACATGACTAAAATCTGCCCCAAATCCTGCTTCCATTTCGTTTTTGGTGCCACCAGATATTTTATTTCCCTGGCCATGGCTATTATTTAATTTAGTTTCTATAGAGGGGGACGGATTGGGATTATCAGATTTGGGCTGTATGGCCTCTTCCTCTTCCTCCTGAGCTTGAACAGCCTCTTCCTCTTCTTGTGTTTGAACAGCCTCTTCCTCCTCTTCCATTGCCTGTACGGGTTCTTCCTCTTCTTCCTGTTTTTGTACAGGATCTTCCATTTCCTGGGTTGGCCCCTCTTTATCTTTAAAAAGACTTGCTTGAACCGGTTCTTCTTCTTCCGGGATAGCTTGCTTTTGAATCCATGGAGTAATTGATGATGCAAGTGGTTTTTCCTGAATTTCTTCTTCCTGCGATTCCTTATTTTGAATATTGCCTGTACTATTCGCGGTGGAACTGCTGACCACTTTATCTGCCATGCTATCGGCTTCTACTTCGTATTTATCCCCCGGTTTACCAATACTCAACTTTGGCTGAATAAATGGTTCATTCGATTGAGATTGTGTTACCGGTTTTTTCTTTTTTTGCAGTCTCATCTCCTTATATTTTTGATGTTGATCATTGCGGGGATAATAGTTATCCCCAGCACATACTTTTTATTAAGCCACCTGTTTTTTGGATTCCTCCTTCCGGATCACCTGATGCTTTTCCAGGGCGATCTTTACCTGTGCATACCAATACGGGAAAATTTTATATAATCTATACTCGATCTCCTGAATGATATCTTGCTTATACTTTTTTATACCAAAGAGGTGGTTATATCCTATTTTTTGGGCATGTTTTGACTGTTCTATCAAATTCCGTCCTTTTAATAATAAATCAGGTTGAATGGTGTGATGATCTAACAGGGAGGCAAGATTGTATTGTTCGATGACAATGCAGGGTTCAAATCCTTGTTTCTTTAATGGGATAAATTTACTCCTCTGTTCATTATATATATCTTCTAATTCATAGTATGCATTCACAAATTTGCTTCGCAGGTTCAGGTCATTGAAGCCCAATACCCCACAACTGAACGTATGCCCAAGATCGGGATGCCAATGGGGCAAATCCCGGGTATATTTATTGAAAAAATCAACTTGTTTTTTGTAGTGGATTCCATAGCCCCCTTCCTTACGTTCAAGAAGAATCTTATTGAAATTAAAGCTTATCTTCTTTTTGATGAATACATCCGTATCCAAATGTACAAAAGGTGAGGTTTGTCTTTCTATTGCGCTGATTTTTGCTTTCATCCACAGCTCTTTGTCCGATTTATTAGAAATTTTTGTAACCCTGCACGGAAGCATATAGAGGAATTTATAGGCGGTTTCATCGGCATACAGCTCAATATCTTCATACCAGAGATGGCTGTACAGCACACTTAAAGCCGTCATATAAATCGTTTCTTTAAGCTTGTTGCCCATATGCCAGCGGTTATTGACCAACGGATACGCATCGAGGCTAAATATGATTCTTGGTTGGACTTTCATCTGTTTAACTTTGTTTTTTTTCTTGGTTCAGAGGTAATTCTATGTATTAGTATTAATCGATAATTAGAATATCTACTACTCATTTCATTCATTTTCATTAAGTGTTTGCAGCTGCTCTTTTTCTTTTAAATAGCCAACGTTATTATAAAGAGAGGCTTTCCTGCTATGCTTATACAATCTTTTCCATTCATAATCCCTACCCATAGTGCCTGAGGTAAGTTCGGGAATTTGTTCATTATGAAACTTCTTCATTTCCTTAAATGAAGCATGCCAAACTAATGTGCCTAAAAGCGGAGACTGGGTGAGCCTTAGCTCATAAAAATTTCTTTTGAAATAATCGGTATGGACCCTTTTGCCATTGGTAAAAAATTCTGAAACCAATACCTTTCCTTTACTCATTTTATAAAACGGAGAAAAATGTCGTATTACTCCTTCATTCTCAATGATCGGTTTTAGATGCTCTTCTTTTTCATATAAAATGTCCAGATCGTGAACGGGCATGTCGTAATAGGAACGCAGGTTGATATAATCTGCCACACCCCCGACAAAAGCAATTTTGGAAAGGTCAATGACATTAAATACATGTGCCAGGGCTTCTTGCTGTGCAACGAATATATTGGCCCTGTCTTGGTCTGAATATGCTATTTTTTCCGCACCCATATTTTTATTTAAGCTCTCTTTTACTCTATATAATCCATTCAATCATAGGTATTGAATGCAAGTCATTGACATTCCATTTGGT
>JAUUZS010000472.1 GCA_030589835.1 Cyclobacteriaceae bacterium | reverse complement strand
TTATTCACACTCCTCATCACACTGGTGCTCATTGCCCCAATACATGATTCTTTTGCTGCAAAGCCGGATAAACAGGCCAAGAAAGAAATGAAAAAGAAAGCCTATAAAAAGGCAAGAAAAGAAGCCAGAAGTTTCAAGAGAAAGGGCTGGTATGTTGCTCCCGGTGCATTGCCAATGGATAAGCAGGTTGAGAAATCCTGGGAGCTTCAATATAAGCAGGACGAAAATGGATATCCGTTATATATTGTTGCCTCCGGAAATTCTGTTGCAGAAACACAATCGGCGGCCAAACTTCAGGCAACTGAATTAGCAAAGCTTGAATTGGCAGGATTGGTACAGACCAATGTAGCGGCACTGATAGAAAACAGCATCGCCAACAATCAACTCAACAACGAGGAAGCTGCATCAGTAACAAAAACCGTTGCTGCATCCAAGAACATTATAGCACAGGAAATTGGCCGTGTGATCTTCCTTTTTGAAATCTACAGAAAAATCGATAAAAATGTGGAGTCTTCTGTTCGTGTAGGCTACAACAATGATCTCGCTCAGGAAGTCGCCAAAAAAGCAATCAGGAAAAAACTTGAGGATGAAACAGACATTCTTCACGAGAAGTTGGAAAAACTGATGGATTTTTAATTTCGTATTTACATGAAACAGTTTGCTTTCATATTGATCATTTCTCTTTTAAGTCTGGAAAACGCTTTCCCTCAGAAAATCAGGGATTCACGCCTACAGGCGAGGCAGGCCTCGGGCATGGCGCTTTTCAGACTTGAAGAAGATATGAGCAAAGACGATTTGAGAGAAAAGCTGCGCCACCATGCAATTATCAATGCCATCGAGCGTGAATTTGGGACTTACGTGACCCAGGAATCTTTTGTAGAAGTGGACGATGGCAACACGCAATTCAGGATTTTCGGCAAAACAATCATTCGAGGTGAATGGCTCAAAACCACTCAGGAAGATTTCAAAGAAGAAATGAGGAAGACCAAAGACGGACAGAGAAAGCGGCATGAGCTTTGGATGAGCCTGAAAATTCAAGGTAAAGTACGGGAATTAACCCAACCGGATGTTCAATTCAATTATTTCACTACGAACTGCAAAAAGAATATTTGCAAAACGAGTTTCTTTGAAAATGGGGAATCCATGTATTTTCATTTCAACACTCCGACAAATGGATATTTGTCCATTTATGTGATCGAAAATAATAAAGCCGACCCTGACGGCAGGCAGGCATTCAGGCTTTTGCCATACCAAAATATGCCTGTAAAATACAGCAATGCTGTTCCTGTGATCGCCGATAAGGATTATATATTCTTCGCTCCTGATGGTGAGCATGATTATTTCGCTGATTTTTCAAGACATTTGATTGACGAGTTAATCATGATTACTGAAAAAGATGAAGAGTTTGTGGATTTGTATATGGTATTTTCAACCGATGAGTTTATTAAACCAAGTCTTGAAAAACCTGAACACAATCCGAATAAAAACTATGAAAATCCGGAATCGCTGCACGCCACCGCACTAACCAGTTGGTTGGAAAACAATCGGATCAATAATGTAAATTTCTATTACAAACAACTTAAGCTCAAGATTGTAAACTGACCTGGTCAATTTTGGGCAATAACTATAATTTAGCCATGAAAAAGATAATACCTGGCCTCCTCATCATTACATTAATTGCTATAAACAGCAGCTTTTCGCAAGGCTCAGAATTTCTGTTGCCGGCAAAAAAATATGGGAAATGGGGCTTTATCAATAAAAGCGGGGATTGGGTCATTTCTTCAAAATTCGAGGAGGCTTATTATTTTTCTGAAGGATTGGCAGCTGTAAAATATTATGGCTATTGGGGATATATTGACCGCTTAGGTGAATGGGTTATTCAACCCGATTTTCGTGATGCCAAGCCATTTAAGGAAGGTCTTGCCTGTGCCATGAAAGCGAGCCATTGGGGCTACATCGACAAAAAGGGGGAATGGCGTTTTGAGCCAAAACTGAAGGTTGTAAGTTCATTTTCTGATGGGAAAGCCATCATTAAAAACGATGATGGATACACATTTATCAATAGAGAGGGGGATCGTATTCTCAAGCATAGCTTTGAACGGGCACTGCCGTTTTCTGAAGGATTGGCTTTTGTGATATACAACGGATATAAAGGCTATATCGAACGAAATGGCAATTGGCTGATCAAGCATGACTATGAAGAAGCATATTCCTTTTCTGAAGGCCTGGCACTGATCAGTACTAACGGAAAGTACGGGTTTATCAACCAAAAAGGGGCTTTAGTTATACAAGCTGAATATGATGACGCCAATTACTTTAAGGAAGGCCTGGCCGCAGTAAAGACACAAGATTATTGGGGATATATCAACAAAGCGGGTGAAGCTGTTATCGAGATGAAGTTTGATGCGGCATTTCCTTTTTCAAATCATTTTGCCGTAGTAAAAGCGGATGGGAAATTTGGGCTGATCAACACATTCGGGGATTGGGTTATCGCTCCCACTTACAGTGGATTAGGAAGGTATAGAAAGGCTGTTTCACTTGAAGAACAAGTACAAAATTACGTGACGACCATGTATTCCGATTGGCAATTGAAAGGTGAATTTGAAAAAACCCCGGAGTACCTCGTTCGTGTGTCTGAGGAAAACAGAGCGTCTCAGATTCATGAATTTTCTATGCAAGCCGTCAACTCACTGGCCAAACGTCATGTGAAATATGACCAAGCTTCTGTTGGTTTATATGAAGCCGATTATGAGAAATTCAATGTTTTTGTCCCCGGAGCAAAAAGCATTATGCTTCCTGTGCCCCTGCAATACGCCAAGGAGGTAAAAGAAAATTGGAACAACGTCTGGTTGGGCAACCCTACCTATACGTTGTCAGGAGATAATTTTTTGATCACCTCACTGGAAGCGAAATACAAGGATCAGGATTTCTATTATGACATATCACAGGATTTCCATACCACCGCCAACCCGACACTTAATTTGGGCTTCAATGATATCACCTATAGCATTCCTCAGATGAATACCCTGGTTAATGACCTGGATGTGGCGGGTTCTCTTACCCTAATCGGCCAATCAGATGTTGACATGGATATTCCGATCACAAATATGGAAAGTGAAAAAACATTTGCCCTGGTAATTGGGAATGAGGATTACAGTTCATTTCAAATGGAATTGAATACTGACACCAATGTTGACTTTGCTGCTATAGACGCAAAAACATTCAAAAAATATTTGAACTACACTCTTGGTGTGCCAAATGAAAATATCACCCTCCTCATCAATGCTACTGCAGGACAAATGAAGCAATCAATTGCACGCCTGAGTGCCATAGCAGAAGCGTATGAGGGAGAAGCTGAATTGATCTTTTACTATGCCGGCCACGGACTACCAAAAGAGGATACGAATGAGCCCTATTTAATACCTGTTGATGTGAGCAGCTCCAACCTGGATTACGCCCTGAAATTGGAAGATGTTTTCAACAAATTGACCGCACATACTTCTGAACGTGTGACGGTGTTTTTAGATGCCTGTTTTAGCGGTGGCGCACGAAACCAGGGATTGGTAGCCGCCCGGGGGATTCGAATAAAACCAAAGTCTCCCTTTGTAATGGGAAATTTAATTGTTTTTTCGGCCTCCTCCGAAGATCAGACTGCACATCCATATAAGGAGAAAGCCCATGGAATTTTTACTTATTATTTACTGAAAGGGTTGCAAGTATCTGATGGCAAAATAAGCTATGGCGAATTGGAAGATTTTATCAGAACAAACGTGATGAGAAAGTCCGTATTGGTAAATAATAAAGTTCAGCTGCCAGAGGTTAAAGTAAGTCCAATATTTGAATATACCTGGCGTGATATGCGATTTGAAAAAGAACAGGGCCTTTCATCCTCTCATTAGAGTCTGTCTATAAAGTGCTTGATTTTTGAAAGGTTTAGATTTTTGATGAATTTTTAGTTTTCTCAATGCAGCAAATGCCTGGGTATTAGGCAAGTTGAGAAAACCAAAAAGGCGCAAAAAGATGAATATTTCAATTCGATGACTTTATGGACA
>JAUUZS010000407.1 GCA_030589835.1 Cyclobacteriaceae bacterium | reverse complement strand
CTGCAGCCTCTTACCCTGCCCTGCACATCGTATAATACCACATAATGACCTTCAATCCAGACGACAGATCCGTCAATTCCGGTTTCTTCAGTTTCAGCCTTTACACTCCCATTATTGAGCAGATCCATTACCAACTGGCGGCCATCCTTTTCTTTCCATCGAAAAATCCTCTCTGAGGGATTTTGATTCAACTTTTCCTTCGTGGTGCGGTATTGCCCAAGCATGGCGTCGTTAATTTTGCTTAGGTACATGTCAGAGAATAATATCTCAAGTGCACGATTTTTATCGGTGGTGTTTTTCCAATAAATTGGTTTGTCGATTTTCATGATAAAAAAACCATCGCCAGACTTGGAGAAGAACATATCGAGTTCTTCTTCGTTTTCATGCAATTTTACTTCTGCATTTTTACGCCATGTAACGTCCCGTACTGCAATTACCCTGATCGATTCCCCTTTATAATTCAATACTCGCCCTTGTACCTCAGCAAAGAATTCAGATCCGTTTTTACGTTTGGCTTTTAGATCGTATGGTGCCTTTTCATCATTCTTCACGGCTTGTATAGCGCGCTCATGATATTCAGGTAATACCGCTAATTGAATTATGTTTTTACCAATGAGTTCATCTGGTGAGTAACCGATTATATCCACAAGAGATTGATTGACATCTATAATAATGCCCTGATCATGCAAAACAATCCCCTCAAACGTGAGGTTTGATAGCATTTTATAGCGTTCTTCGCTTTCTTTCAATTGTGCTTCAGCTTGTTTCCTACCGGTAATATCACGCATGGCAGTCACCCTTACCGATCGATTTCCAAAATCTATTCGCCGGGATTCTACTTCGGTATTGATAATATTTCCGTCCTTCGTTTTGGCGAGTACTTCATATGGGGCAGTAACTTCATTTTTCATTGCTTCAATCGCCATTTGATGATACTCCGGAAGTACGGTCATGGATATTACATTTTGGCCAATAAGTTCCTCTTTTGTGTAACCTGATATTTTAACATAGGCAGGGTTTGCGTCAATTAATATCCCTTTGTCGTGAATGATTATACCTTCAAAAGTCAGATTATATAGTGTCTTATACTTTTCTTCTATTTCATTTAACTCATACTTGTTTTTGGGAACTCGTGTTTCATAATCATTGACTAATTCGAATGTACCCGAAATGCCCTCCAGCTTTTCTTGTGACCGTTCAGCAAATAGCATAAGATTAACGGCCTGTTTGCTGCCATTTTTTTTACAGATGTTAATATGTGCAGCCTCATAGTCAGCGCCGCCAGATATGTTGTTTATAAGGGCCTTCAATCTATGATCGGGAGAAATAGAAAGCAGGTTTGATAATGAAGTATGTTTGCATTCATCAGCGTTAAATCCTGTGTACTCAAGAAAGGCAGGATTTACGTATTCAATCAGGCCTGAAAGATCCATGTAAAATAATGGGTCTTTTTGCCCGGCAATTAAATTTTTAAAACTATTCATTCAAAAATACCAAATTTTCACAAAAAAGAATCTTGCTTCAATGTATTCCATAAAAAATTAAATATTGAAATGTATGGTAAGAAATCAGGATAATTTTTTTTTATAATGTACACTTTTTTATTTTAAACACTACAAAAAACAAACAGCACTTTGAAAAAAATCACTCCGTAATTTCAATTTTGTTTCCATCGGGATCCAGCACTACACTTTCATAATACCCATCTCCTGTCACACGTGGTTCTCCTACAATTGAGTATTCATCCTTCCTAAGTTGCTCGGTAAGTAAATCTACTTTTTTTCTCGATCCGGTAGAAATAGCAAAATGTGTAATGCCTAAATAATTTTCTAAATCATTATGAAGCTTAGTGTTTATTTCCAGTTTCTCCATGAGTTCCAGTCGGGTTCCGGAATCAAATTCTATGAAGTAAGATTCAAAATTTTTCCTTGGATTGATATATTTTTCTCCAGCTTTCCCTTGAAAATACTTTTCGTAAAAGTGCTTCATTTTCTCAAGGTGCTGTGTCCAGATTGCGATGTGGTCTATTCTCATTTTTTCAAAGTGAATTTATAATCAAGTATGTGCATTCTTGTGAAAGATACCATTTTATCTGATTTAGAAATTGTATTTATGTTATTTTAAATATTGCACTGCGTTTAATCAGAATGGATATTTATAGATATTGCATGCGCATGAGGCGCAAAGACGCCGAGATATCTTTTCGGCTCGCCGTCTTTGTGGTGATTTATTTTGAGGTAATTGTAAACTATCGTTAAATTCAGGGTATAACTAATATTTATACACTACCGCTGTATTGGTATTGTAGAAGAAAAAGGCCCATTTGTCTGCCTGCTCTTCGATGATCTTTGATGTGGGTTTTCCTGCCCCATGGCCTGCACGCTTATCAATTCGGATCAGCACCGGATTTGCTCCCTGATGCGCTTCCTGCAGCCTTGCGGCATACTTAAAGGAATGTGCGGGGACTACCCGGTCGTCGTGGTCAGCGGTGGTGATCATGGTTGCCGGATAAGCAGTGCCATCTTTCAGATTGTGCAAAGGAGAATATTTATACAGAAATTCGAATTGTTCGGCGTTTTCGCTCGATCCATATTCAAAAACCCAGGCTCGGCCAATGGTAAACAACTGAAAACGCAGCATATCCATTACTCCAACTGCAGGGAAAGCCACCTTAAAGAGTTCAGGCCGCTGAATCATGCAAGCGCCTACCAACAGTCCGCCATTGGATCCACCGGAAATGGCCAGTTTCTCTGGTGAGGTGTACCCTTCAGAGGTAAGGTATTCCGCTGCCGCAATGAAATCATCAAACACATTTTGCTTTTTTTCCAGCATCCCACCTTCGTGCCATGCCTCTCCATATTCGCCTCCACCGCGCAAGTTGGCCATCGCAAATACTCCGCCGTTTTCAAGCAGTAATATTCTCGAGGTACTAAAAGACGGTGTCATACTGATGTTAAATCCGCCGTAAGCGTATAACTCTGTCGGATTTTGACCGTTTAACTCCAAGCCTTTTTTATGCACCAGGAACATGGAGACATCTGTGCCATCCTTACTTTTGTAGAACACCTGCTTTTCAACAAAATCTTCCGGGTTGAATTTTAGCTCCGTTTTATAAAATAATTCCGATTTTCCAGTCTTTACATGATAAGTAAAAATAGATGGCGGGTACGTGAATGAGGTAAAGGTATAAAAGAAAATACTGTCTTCTTCATTGCCTCCAAGTCCGCCGCAAGAGCCTAATCCGGGAAGCTCAATTTCTGTTTTGTTGCTTCCATCATATTCCGATTGGTATATTCGATTGGTGGCATTTTGCAGGTAAACCGTAAATAACTTTCCGCCTCCTGTCTCTGCACTTTCCAATAGATATTCTGATTCAGGAATGATTTCTATCCAGTTTTCCTTTGCTGGATTTTTTGAGTCCACCTGAATCAGTCGGTAGTTTGGCGCATCAATATTGGTGAGTACCAGGAATTTTCCATCACCCAAATGATGGACTATGCTACTTTTGTTGTCATGGCCTTGAAATAAAAGTTGAAATGGCCCGTCATTTTCCAGGTCTTTGATGAAGGTAGAATACCCATTCGTGGTGCCTGGAGAACCGTGCATCACCAGATAGTCTTGCTTTTCCGTAACGCCTGTATAATGATTCATTTCCGGTCGTTCCTTATTTTGATACAGCAATTTATCTTCCGACTGGTCTGTTCCCAATTTATGATAATATACCATATGGTTGGTGTTTTTGTTGGTGAGTGCAAGGCCTTTTTTTGCAGCCGGATAGCGACTGTAGATCACGCCGTCTTTTTGCCAGGAGGCGCCGGAAAATTTCACCCAATCAATTCGATCCGGCAGTTCTTCTTTTGTTTCCAGATCCATAATCCTCACCTGGTTCCAATCCGAACCGGCTTCAGCCCTTGATATAGCCAGGTAGCGATTGTCTTTGGAGCTACCCAACAGTGAAATAGATACCGTGCCATCAGTGCTCAGATTATTCGGATCAATAAACACTTCCGGTGTGCCTTCCAAACCTTTCTGAATATAGATGACCGACTGATCCTGCAATCCGTCATTTTTGTAAAACAGGTAATGCTCACCGATTTTTCGAGGAGATGAAAGCTTGGGATAATTGAATAATGCTGTATATCGATCTTTGATTGCATTTTTAAAAGGGATCTTGTCGAGGTATCCGAAGGTAAGCTCGTTTTGCGCATCTACCCACTCCATTACTTCTTTGGCGGTATCAATTTCAAGCCATCGGTACGGGTCAGCTACTTGGGTGCCATGATAATCATCTACCTGATTGACTTTTTTTGTTTCGGGATAATTCACTTCGATATTTTCATAATTAACGGTATTTTGCTCTGGGGTGGAACATGAATTGAGCACTCCGATAGCACCTAATAAAATGAATATTTTTCTCATGGAAAATTGAGTTAGTTAAATGTAATACACCTTAAAAAAAATTGTGCGGATGATCGTATGCAATTCAATGCCTTAAATAGTGCCTGAATGGAAACTGTCGAATTTTATGAAATGAATTATTTTGGATGAGATTTTTCTTTTTTGAATTTCGGTGATGCCTGAGCATCAGCGAGTTGAGAAAAATGAAAATAT
>JAUUZS010000027.1 GCA_030589835.1 Cyclobacteriaceae bacterium | reverse complement strand
GCTGAACGAAGATCCACGTCAGGAAGGTTTGCAGCATTCCTTTGAGGTTTTCATACCGGTGGTTAGGTTTTAGAGGTAGATATTGGTTGGGGAAGTGGCAGTGAAGAGTAGGAGCAGTGGCAGTGAAGAGTAGGAGCAGTGGCAGTGGCAGAAAAAAAGGCTAAAAGGCTAAAAGGTAAAAAGGCTAAAAGGTAAAAGCTAAAAAGGAAGAAAAAGGACGGCATAGTTTACAAACGCCATCGAGACCAAACCAATTTTGTCCGTCATTACGAGGAGGAACGACGAAGTAATCTCTTTCTATTCTCATTGATGTCTCCGAGCTATATTTTCCCCAAAAGATAACCGGAAAAGCAAATAAAATGGAAGAGCAATCTGAAAGCGTTTTTGAGCTTGATATCCTTTATTTTTAATTGCATGTACAGAGCCAAAATCTTCTCCTTACTACAACCGATAGCACTATCCATTTACCATATACCACAATAGCAGACTGAAGAGCGATCCTGCCAGGGTTGCCAGAAAGTTGACCTGGTGATTGTTTAAATGTCCCTTTCGCTGTAAGGTAGCTCCCAATAATGAGTCGATGATATTCCCTAAAAACCCACTAAATGTAATGATGAGTGCCAGGGCGTAATCTTTATGGATTGCGAAAGTACCAAGTGCTACTGCCGTACTGCCCAGTAAGCCAAACCACAAACCTTGCTTGCTAATGGTGCCATCCAAGCCTCTTTTGGAGGATTTCAGGGTAGCAATATCGAAATATTTTTTACCGTAAATATTCCCCAATTCCGAAGATAGCGTATCCGAACAAGCGGTGGCAAAGCTGGATATAATCATCATGACCATGATGTGATGATGATCTTGTGCTAGCAGTGCAAAAATGGCCAGGCATCCGGCAATGCCTCCATTGGCCAGCACATTGGCTACGCCTCTTTTTCCCTCATTTTCTTGCGTCAGGCTATATTGTTTTTTGAAATCTTTTTTCCAGGAAGAGGCATAAGAGCCCAGGACAAAAAATATCAATAAAGCGATCAAACTTTCTAATCCCCCGCCAAGAAAGATGATTATTGCCAATGCTGCTCCAGTGATGGCGCCGTTAAAATTGATTTTTTTTAAAACAAAACCAAGAATGGCTACAAGGAAAATGGCACTAAAAACAATTGAGGGAGAAATGAAAGCTTCCAAATTTTGTGTAGTGTTCTGTTTTAAAGACTATTTTAAAACGTTAAGTGCCGGCCAGTAATGTACCATTTCTTTATTCGTATAGGAGATGGTGTTTTTAATAATCATAATCAGATTATATATATATAACCCAATGGTGATTATGATAATCGATATTAAGGCATCCCGGATATTTCTGAATATTAAAAGTGCTCCAATTGCTATAATTATATTGAAAATGAATAGAGCTAATGTCCAGCTGATCTGAAAATTAAGGATCGATATACCTACTGAATTCATATTTTTTATCTTATCCCGCTTGACGATCCAGATGACCAATGGTATTAATATGCCTAGTAAGGGAAATGCTAAAAAACCCAGTTGTGAAAAATTCAGCATGGCGATTAAGTTATTATCTTCCTGAATCTGCCAGTCAATAATTTCGTCGGGTGAAACCTGAAGTACAATTGCCAATTTTCTTATGGAATCACCATGAGGTACGGTTTCGCCATTTTCTATTCTTTGAATTGTCCGCAAACTTAACCCTGACTTTTCAGACAATTCTTCTTGTGAAAATCCTTTGAGATTTCTAAACTCCTTTATCCTTTTTGCTTGTTCTTTGTTTTTCATAATTTTGTTTTAAAATTCAAAACAAAAGTAATATCAAGTCTGATGTTCCGTTACGCCATGTTTAAGTCAAGTTTACGTCATTAGTGTCAGGAATACTAAAAAATTGTTTTAGGATGATTTCATTTCACTTTTGCCATATAAAATTTGCGTTCAAAAAAGGCTTTTTTATACTGGCTAATGGAATTTTATATCGAACTGAAACAACGTCCAATACCTGCTGTTGGCCTTCAGTAATATCTGGCCAATTAGAAAGCTCACTGCTCCTGATTCTATTGCTTATCCGAATAAATCAGAACTCAAATACCGGTCTCCGATGTCGCAGACAATGAACACAATGAGGCCAGATTCCAATTCTTTGGCAATTTCCATTGCACCATAAAATGCGCCTCCGCTGCTCATGCCCGAAAGGATGCTTTCTTCCTTGCCGAGCCTTCGTGCCATCAGGGTGGCATCATCCGTACTTACATCCACAATTTGGTCCACGCGCTTAGGTTCAAAGATCTTGGGGAGAAATTCCGGTGACCACCGTCTTATGCCAGGAATGTTGCTGCCTTCGGTGGGTTGGCAACCCACGATTTGAATGTCAGGATTTTGTTCCTTTAAAAATCGCGAGACGCCCATGATGGTTCCTGTGGTTCCCATGGCCGACACAAAATGAGTTATTTCGCCATTCGTTTGTTTCCATATTTCCGGGCCTGTTGTGCGATAGTGCATCAGATAGTTATCCGGGTTGGCAAACTGGTTGAGCATATGGTAGCCCTCGTTGTCAGCCATAGATTCAGCCAATTCCCTGGAATATTCAATTGTTTTCTCCGCTGGGGTCAGCAGTACGGTAGCGCCGTAGGCTTGCATGGATAATATGCGCTCTTTTGTGGCATTGTCGGGCATAACCAGCGTAATATCTACGCCCATGGATCTTGCGATCATGGCCAGTGCGATGCCGGTATTGCCACTGGTTGCTTCAACAAGACGATCCCCTTTTTTTATATCACCACGGTCCAGGGCACCTTTGATCATCCCCAAAGCGGCGCGATCTTTCACACTTCCACCGGGGTTTTGCCCTTCTAGTTTTCCATATATTTTTACATGCTCAAACTGTGGTATGTTGATGAGTTCTACAATTGGCGTATTGCCAATCAGGTCGAATATGGTCATGGTTATTTGAATATAATCAGGTCTGGTTTCTCATTTCCGTTGTCGGTATGCATTTGTGCTTTGTAGTATACTTTTGATTCTTTCGGGATGCTTTTTGTCAGCCAGACATTGCCCCCGACAATAGAGTTTTTTCCGATCGTGGTATTCCCGCCAAGGATGGTTGCCCCGGCATAAATTACTACATAATCTTCAATGGTCGGATGTCTTTTTACCTTAGCATCTTCTTTATTCACGCTCAAGGCGCCAAGCGTAACCCCCTGATAAATTTTAACATGCTTCCCGATATCCGTTGTTTCCCCAATCACTACACCGGTTCCGTGGTCAATGCAGAAATAATCACCAATATTTGCATTCGGATGAATGTCAATCCCTGTTTTGCCATGGGCGTGCTCGGTGATCATCCGGGGGATATTGCTCACACCCAATTTGCTGAGGGAATGTGCTATTCGATAGGCTGCTATGGCATAAAATCCCGGGTAGGAACGAATGATTTCTTCCCTCGTCTTGGCTGCCGGATCGCCTGCAAACATGGCATCAATATCCAGCTGGAGCTTGTCATACACTTGAGGCAAACCTCTGAAGAAATTTTCAGACTGTTCCAAAGGGTCACTCGTTTCTTCACCAGAGTTTCTGGAAAGAATCTGAACCATCTCCATATTGTTCATCTGAACTCTCTTCTGAAACTCTACAAAGTCCAGGACAGGTGTACTCGCAAAGTTAGGGAAAAGGATGCCGAGTAAATCGGTAAAAAACTGAGGGACTAACACTGTCGAGGGACATTTGGTGCATCCCTTATGTTTTTGGTATATTTTCTGAATGAAAGCTGATTCCATAGATCAAAGTTACAAAGAAAAACAAACTAAGTTTAGATAAGCAACAAAGATGAGGGCTATTTGGTTTGATAATTTTTTAAAGTCGGAATTAGGGAGGCAGTGGGCAGTGGCTGGAGACAGCGGCAGTGGGCAGTTGCAGGAGGCAGTGCTACAATTTTTTCAGGGCTTTTAAAATTTTACTTCCCCTGTTTTTAAATCCCGTTGAGCCAAAGGGCATTTGCTCTTCGATCGAAATCTTAAGTTCTTCCTTTAGTTCGGGGTACTTTTTCACAATATTAAAAAGGACAGTCATGGCATTAGCTTTTACAGCGATGGATTCTTTTCCGGAATGGAGGGAATTAAAGCATAATTCTGCCGTCAACCCTAATAATTCTTCCGGGATGTCAATGCGCTGAAGCATTCTAAGTGTATTTCTTTTTACGGCAACATGTACGGCTCCCTGCATGTTGATAATGATGGCTTTCAGATGCTTTTGGAGGAGCCATGGATGTACATCGTAACAATGACTTACAACCCACGATGCACGCTGGGTTACCCGATATTCATCGCCCAGGAAAAGTACCATCAATTTGTCAAAGGCCTCCTGATTTGCACCAATCTCAGATGCAAGAAATACCGTGTGGGGCTTTGAGTGCTCTTTTAATAGTTCTTCTCTAAGTGAACGCATAAAAACAGATTGCAATTTTTTGAATCAAAGAAATATCTGATAGGTTTGCAAAGGCAAACTTAAAATTTAATGGTCTACCCTGAATTTAATGGAAGATAGTAAATTTTGTCAGAAGTCGGAAGACCGAAGACCGAAGTAAAAAACTAATGCAGGAATACGAAACATTGACATTTGCTGATTTTGGGATTCTTTTCTTCCCTGCCTCGCCGGCAGGCTGGCGACTTCCGACTTCTGGCTCTTGGGCCAAAGTTTTCTATTAAAAAAACATTAGAACTAATTTAATACATAATGCAATATATAAAACTGGGAAATACAGGATTAAATGTAAGTAAGATTTGCCTGGGAACCATGACCTTCGGTGAACAAAATACGGAAAAGGAGGCGCATGAGCAGTTAGACTATGCAATTGCTCAGGGGATTAATATTATTGACACGGCAGAACTTTATAGTGTACCGGGAAGAAAAGAAACACAAGGATCTACTGAGCGGTATATCGGTTCGTGGTTAAAAAACCGTTCAGATAGAGAGAAATTAGTCGTGGCATCTAAAATAACCGGCCCAAATGCAGGTTTATCTTTTATACGAGACCCACTAAATTTTTCTAAAGAGCAATTAAATACCGCCATTGACGGAAGTTTACAAAGGCTGCAAACCGATTATGTTGATATTTACCAATTGCACTGGCCTGAGCGGAAGGTGAATAATTTCGGCAAATTGGGTTATGAATATGATGAAGATGAGCGCTGGGAGGACAATTTTTTTGAAATAATCACTCACCTGAATCACCTGATCAAGCAAGGAAAAATCAGGCATTGGGGAGTGTCGAATGAAACACCATGGGGAGTGATGAATTTTATTCGCAAGGCCGAGCAGGCTGGATTGCCAAAGCCCAATGTCATCCAGAATCCTTATAATTTGCTCAACAGGAGCTTTGAAGTGGGGTTGGCCGAGGTGTGTGTTCGCGAAAATATTGGCTTGCTGGCCTATTCGCCAATGGCCTTTGGCTTGCTGTCAGGTAAGTATCATGATGGATCGGATGTGCAAAAGTGCAGAATTACTCTTTTCCCAAAATTACCGCGATATACCAACGAAAATACGTTCAGTATTGCTCAGAGTTATGTGCAGATAGCCGAAAAACATGGTCTCTCACCTGCACAAATGGCATTGGCCTTCGTGAATTCAAGACCTTTTTTATATAGCACAATTATTGGCGCAACTTCCATGCTGCAGCTCAAAGAAAATATTGAAAGCATAAACAAGATTCTGCCTGAAGAGGTGCTGAATGAAATAGAAGAGGTTCATCGACTGAATTCCAACCCTGCTCCCTGAAGCTCAACACATATAAGCTAAAGGTCTGGTTGTTGACATAGGATGGAAAATTCCTGAACAGCTAAAAGTTGAGATATAATTTTCTTATATTCACAAAGAATTACGTGACGTCATGAAATATTTTATCTTTTCGTTCTTTCTGATGCTATCGGTCCAGGCAATGGCTCAGGATAAAATGCTAACAAATAAAAGGATAGATTCATCGATCAAATTGTTTGTTCCCGCGAATAGACTATTTGTTTCGGATATGGGTTTTCTGGATTATCACAAAGATTCCAGCTTAATTCAAGTAAACACCTACGATGCATATTTTCAAAGGGCATATTTAATTAATAAACAAGGAGCGACAATATCATCGGGATACATGCCCTCTTCCTATTTTAAGCCTAACGATAATATTATTGTAATAAGTGGTAAGTACACCAATAAAGATTCCTTTAATCCGTATGGAGCAAGGGATTTGCCTTCAGCATTATTTTTTGGGACATTCAATAATTTTCTCTCCAAATTGAAGATCAACAAAAGGTAATAATATTAATCTTTAGCAATGATAGCTACCGAAACCTTTTAAAAACCACCATTTTTAGGAATTTTATCTCAAACATCATTTGCTTGTAATATTTCAGAGGAAAATAAACTATAAGCCAATACATTATATTCTATGTTTGAAGTATTAATTTAAGTATATTATATCAAAGGCATGAGGTGCAGATTGAAAGAAATTGTTGTATGTGTTTTGCTTCTGGGAATTGGGAATCAATCTTTCGGACAGGACATTAATGTATCAAAGGTTCAAAATAAAGCAGACAAGCTGTTTCAGTTCAGAAATTATGATGAAGCACAATTATTATATTTAGAATTGGAAAAGGCAGGAGCTGAGGTTGAAGATTTGGATTATAAAATAGCAAAATGCCTAAAGGAATCAGACAAAATAAATGATCGAGTCAGGTCAGTAATTTATTTTGAAAGGATCGATATAGGTCAATTTAAAAATTTACCACATAATTATTACATGGATTTCGGGGATGCATATATCGACAACGAGCAAATAGAACAAGCATTGGGAATGTATAACAAGCATCTGGCATTGGTAAAAAATGACCGACGGGAAGTGAGCATTATTGAGCGAAAAATTGTTCAGGGAAAAAATGCCTACGGCATAATGCGCATTCCTAAAAATGTGGTCATTGAAAATTTGGGAAATGGCATAAATTCAGAATATACAGAATATAATCCAGTGCTTTCGGCAGACGAAAGTATCCTGGCTTTTACAGCCTTACGGCCTAAAAAAAGCAAAACAGGAGAGAGTGTCGCTGAGGAAATTAACATATCATATAATACAACCGGGGCATGGAGTATGCCGGACAGGATTGATATTAAGACTCAAAATAATTATGGTACTGCCGGAATCTCATCCGATGGGCAAAAAATGCTTATTTTCATTGGTGATCAATCCAGTGGATCTATTTACCAAATCGAAAAAGAAGGAGATTCCTGGTCTTCACCCAAGCCACTTGGCAAAAATGTGCAATCAAAATACCTGGAAAGTACCGCCAGTATGACTCCAGACAATAAAACGATTTATTTTGCCAGTAACCGACCGGGAGGATATGGAGGTTTGGACATTTACAAATCAGATTTGCAAAAAGATGGCACATGGGGAAAGGCTGAAAATCTTGGGTCTACAGTCAATTCAAAAGATAATGAAGATTCGCCATTTATACATCCGAATATGAGCCTGTTATTTTTTACAAGCGATGGACAAAATGGCGTGGGTGGAAACGATATTTATAAAACTGAATTGCAAGGAGGGAAATGGTTGCAACCAAAAAATATGGGCTACCCCATCAATACTACGGCAAATGATAACTACTTCACCTTGATTGCCGATGGTACAAGGGGTTATTTTTCTTCTGATCGAAAAGGTGGGTTTGGAGGACAGGATATTTATAGTATGGATATGCCTGAAGATTACGAGACAATTCCGCTTACGATGATAAAAGGTAGAATATTGGATGCGGACACTGGTAAACCTTTATCTACCCAAATATATATGATTGATACCGATACAAAGGAAAAAATAGATTATGTGTATCATCCTAATAAAAAAACCGGGGATTATTTAGTTATTCTACCCCCGAACAAAAGCTATGACATGATAATAAAATCTGAAGGTTTCTTGCCTTACACGCTCAATATTGATGTGCCAAATCAGAAAGAATTCTACGAACTGTATCAAAAAATTTATTTAAAGACCATAAAGCATTTTGATGTCGTCGTTGGCCAGGAGGTGCAGGTAAATAATGCATTTCACCATACAACCGAAGAAAGTGTGCAAGTTTTACGGAGAAATTATGAGGCGGCTCTAATAGAACATGACAGCATTGATGCCTATAGCCTGATGGGTGATTTGATTGAAGCAGGCGATCAGTCAGGAATCGATTATTTACTGGAGTTACTGATGGTGGAAAATCCAATTGACAAAGTGAATTTCGATGAAGGTAATGAGCGCCTTCAATCGGCAAAACGAGTTTATTTCTATGATGAAAGTGATGAAAGTAAATTTGAAAAGAGAAATATAGGCGGTGAGATCATATATTCCCTACCCACGATGTTTGTGACTAAAGAAGCACTGGAGCAAAAATCTTTAGCCTCTAAAACTACTGCAAGCCTGGATGAAAAATTATTGTCAAAAGTAGTAAAAATATATTTCAACGCCGGAAAAAGTGAGCTTGATAGAAATTATGAAACAGAGCTGGACGAGATATTGAAGGACTTGAAGAAATACGAGAATATGGGAATCGAAATAGCGGGGTATGCATCATCGGAAGGGGATGAAGAACTTAATGAAAAATTATCCAATCTACGTGCTATTGCGGTCCTGGATTATTTAAACCACCGGGGTATCGTGAGAAGAAGGATTATTGCCAAAGGTTTTGGCTCGGTAGAAAATGAAGGCCTTAGCAAGGTAGAAGGACGTCGGGTAGAAGTAAGGATTATCGACTTAAACAAAATATAAAATACCATTAATTTTTGAGTTTTATTGGAGCCTGAATACACGTATTCAGGCTTTTTTATTTTCATTTCCAACCATCATTCTCGCATTTTATATTTATTGCTTTTTATGAATGCTAAATAGGGTTAGGCCTAACTTGCCAAAATTACAGTGTGATATATACTTAACCTGGACAAGCCAGAACTAAATAAGATTGATGCAGATTGATGAAAGATTGATTTTTCAATCCTCTCAATTCCTTCAATCTATATTCAATCTTTTACCTTTTATACCTATCAGTCTATTATTAAACTTTTTCCAAAAAATACACGCCTGCCTGTCCGGTAGGCAGGAATATCAGAATTTAGATACTAAAGTTAAGGCACTTATCAATAAGGTAACATTAACCGGTGGATTACCAGACTTATTAATGTATTCCAGCAATAAATAAGTGTACTGCCAGACGGATATTTAATGTGCATACGTGATTTTTCACTGCACACTGTTGAGGTTTGTGTTGTTGCGGTTCCCGCTCAAAACAAATAAAAATCTAACTTTATCCAGATCATAAGAGTTTAGACCATATATGTATCAAAAACTCATAACAGTTGCACTTTGTACAATTTTGTCTAATGCTTTTGCGCAGAAACCAATTCAGAGCGAGATTAAACGTATTCAGCTACAGAAACATCAGGAAGGCACTGGTCTTGATTTTATAAGGAATGCTGATTTGAAGGATATTGAGGAGTTGAGTATTCAGCAAATTTTTATTTTCCGACATGGGAGGCCTGCGATTAATAAGAAAGGATGGAAAAACCGTAAGGAGGTTGTTAAGTACACTGAAATGTATGATTCTGTTGGAATCAATGATCCTGAACAGAATCCTGTTCTTTTGAGAGAAGCCGATATAAATGTTGTTTACGCGAGCAATTTGCCCAGGGCAATCAATACAGCAGAAAAAGTGTTCAATAATTCGATGCCCATTGAATCACATGCCTTTTTTAACGAATTTGAGAGAGAAATTATCCGTTTCCCAAACATTAAACTTCCAACTCAATTTTGGACAGTTACAACAAGAGTCGTATGGGTTTTAGGGTTTAATAAAAAAGGAATAGAATCATTTTCGCAGGCAAAAGACAGGTCCAAAAGAGCCGCCTATTTCTTAAATGACAAGGCAGAGAATGATGGAAATGTAATGCTTTTTTCACATGGGTTTTTAAATAAGTATATCAATAAATATTTGAAAAAGCAGGGATATAAAGCCGTAAATCTCGAAGGTCATAAATACCTTGGGGCGTATTACTTTTACAAGATCAATTAACCCGGATAATCCGGGAGATAATTATAGAAATTTACAAAGTGCAGATTGACAAGTAGTTGAATTTCATTTGTCAAATTTTTTAACACTCATATTTGAAGTGTTCGAAATCTACAAATTTAACCTTAACTTTCTATCAATCAACTATTTGTTTCCAGAGCTGGTAATTTTACAGGTTAATTGATTATTCCTCAAAAAATAAAAAAAGCCTTCAAGGCATCGATTTACAATGCCTTGAAGGCTAATGTCAAATCAAGCATGGTTTATCCAGTCCAAGCCTCGGTCTTTATATCCCTAACTGCGTTAAAAAATATTCACGTAGCTATGGCTATGCTCATATTTTATGTCTTGCCAGGAATATAAACTACTTCGGCTTAACCGAAACACCACACTTGACTTGACATTATTATATAAGAGTGCTCAATCTGATAATCTCAGTACTTTAGATTGTCAGTTTACATTTTCTGACTCTATTGTTGTTGCTTTATCAGATTAAGGGCCGATCCGGCTTTGAACCATTCAATCTGATTTTCATTATACGTATGATTTGTAATAATATTATCTGATGATCCATCGTCATGATTTAGAACGAGCGTTAATTGCTTACCCGGGGCAAAATTTTCTAACCCAATAATATCTATAGCATCATTTTCCTGAATTTTGTCATAATCAGATTCCACGTCAAAAGTCAATCCCAGCATGCCTTGTTTCTTGAGATTGGTCTCATGGATTCGTGCAAATGATTTGGTGATGACCACCTTTACACCCAAATGCCTTGGCTCCATGGCAGCATGTTCCCTTGAACTTCCTTCGCCATAGTTATGATCACCGACCACAATAGTGCTTATCCCATTGGCTTTATAATCTCTTTGCACCTGAGGCACGTTTCCGTATTCGCCAGTAAGTTGATTTTTTACTTTATCTGTGTCATCGTTGAAAAAGTTGATCGCACCAATTAGCATATTATTGGATATATTATCCAGATGTCCTCTAAACCTTAACCAAGGGCCAGCCATCGAAATGTGGTCAGTAGTACATTTGCCTTTGGCTTTAATCAACAACTTTAGTCCAGTAAGGTCTTTCCCGTCCCACGGCTTAAATGGCGATAGCAATTGCAATCGTTCTGAATCAGATTTCACCACTATTTCTATATTACTACCTTCTTGTGCAGGGGCTTGATATCCGGCGTCTTCAACAGCAAATCCTTTGGCAGGCAGCTCAAAACCAGATGGAGGATCGAGCATTACCTCTTCTCCATTTTCATTTGTCAGGGTATCTTTTAAAGGGTTGAAACTCAGATCTCCGGCAATTGCCAGCGCGGTGACAAGTTCGGGAGAGCCTACAAATGCAAAGGTATTGGGGTTGCCGTCAGCTCTTTTGGCAAAGTTTCTGTTGAAAGAATGAACAATCGTATTTTTCTCACCTTTTTCAGCTCCTGGTCGTTCCCATTGGCCGATGCAAGGGCCACATGCATTGGCAAAAACACTTGCGCCAATTTTATCGAATGTATCTATAAATCCGTCTCTTTCAATGGTATATCGTACTAGTTCTGAGCCTGGAGTAATGGTAAATTTTGCCTTGGTCTTAAGGTTTTTACTTACTGCCTGTTCGGCAAGTGAAGAAGCCCTGGAAATATCCTCATACGATGAGTTTGTACAAGAGCCGATTAATCCTACCTCTACCTTTGTTGGCCAACCGTTTTTCTTGGCCTCCTCGGCCATTTTAGAAATAGGAGTGGCACGATCCGGGGTAAATGGGCCATTCAGGTGAGGCTCTAATTCGGAAAGGTTAATTTCCAGCAACTGATCAAAATATTTCTCAGGATTTTCATAAACTTCAGCGTCAGCTGTCAAATGTTTGGCAACATCATTTGCAGCTTCAGCGACATCATCCCTTCCTGTCGAACGTAAATATCTTTCCATGGATTCATCGTATCCAAATGTTGAAGTCGTAGCTCCGATTTCTGCCCCCATATTACAGATGGTTCCTTTTCCCGTACACGATAGCGATTTTGCGCCTTCTCCAAAGTACTCAACGATGCACCCTGTGCCTCCTTTAACAGTCAAAATGCCTGCTACCTTCAGGATAACATCTTTGGCCGAAGCCCAACCACTCAATTTTCCGCTAAGCTTGATGCCTATTAATTTTGGGAATTTTAATTCCCATGGCATGTTGGCCATTACGTCAACGGCGTCAGCGCCCCCGACACCAATTGCGACCATTCCCAAGCCCCCGGCATTTACTGTATGGGAATCTGTTCCGATCATCAATCCTCCGGGAAAAGCATAATTTTCCAGCACCACCTGATGGATGATTCCAGCGCCTGGTTTCCAGAAGCCTATGCCATACTTGTTCGATACCGTCGAAAGAAAATTAAATACCTCATTGTTCCGGTTTATGGAATCTTGCAAATCCTGATTTGCCCCTAACTTGGCCAAAATAAGGTGATCAGCATGAACGGTGCTCGGAACGGCAACCTTTGGTTTTCCTGCCTGCATAAATTGCAAAAGGGCCATCTGGGCAGTTGCATCCTGCATAGCGACCCGGTCTGGTGCAAAATCAACGTAAGATTCCCCACGTTGAAAGTCAACTAGAGAATTTTGATCAAATAAATGATTGTATAGTATCTTTTCGGTGAGCGTAAGCGGTTTGTTTAATATTTTTCTTGCAGCTTCAATTCGCTGCTCCATTCGGGCGTAAACTCCTTTTATTACTTCAATATCAAATGCCATCGGACTATATTTATAATTAATACTAATTGTATATTTTTTTAATTGGCAAATATATCAAGATTTCACCAATCTTGGACAGGATCAATTTTAATTTTTTAACAGTAATTGTCGGCTATTGAGAAAGTGAATTCCTCTAGAATGCCATAATTAAAAATGATATGTAGTAATTAGGTATTTTACTTCATCAAGGAGGATCAATTAAGCACTTATTACAGGTCTTTTCAGCATTAAGGTTAGTTAAAATTAATTCCTATACCGGCCGATGCAATATTATATTTTTGAAAGGTATAATCACCATGTATGGTAAAAAAGCCAAATTTTAATCTTAATCCAAAAGTAGCCCTCATCGAATTTTCTTTATAAGAAAAATCTATAGGATCGGTCAACATGAAGGTGTCGTTAGGATCAACAGAATCTTCAATGATATAGGTGCCACTCATTTTTATAGATGAGTTTATATCGCTGTACCCTACTGCCCCATATAAAGTAAGTACTGATATTTTTTTAGAAACCAGTGCTTGCAAGGTCCAGTTATTAAGGTCAAATGATGCCTCCTGGTTTTCTCCGCTCAATTCCATGTTTGACATATCTAAGGAATTCTTAAACCCACTAAAAGCACCTAAAACAGAAATGTCTATAGGGACTTCTTTAAGACCCGGTATCCACTGCTTGATATCATGTTTTACACCCAAGCCAAATGCGCTTGTTGTGAAATCACCAAATGTTAAGGAAGGGACATACCTGATGATAAGATCAGTGCTTTTGAATGTTCCGATGCCCAATTGAACCATTGGTGAAGGCACTACATTTAGCCCAAATGTATATGCTTCTTTTATTCCTGCGCCAACCGGGCTGAATGATCCAGTAATAGGTTGTCCTATATTTCCATCATCATAGCTAAAAGTAAGTGCTGAACCGTTTTCATCCCGGGGTCCCATTATTGTCGGGATCTGGTTGGTTGTTCCTGTGCTGGTTACATTCGAATATTCCGACGGGTCAAAAGTAAAAAATTCTTTGGTTGAAGGTACCGTTGTTATATTTGCTGTAATGGTTAAGTCAAAGCCAAGTGACTTATGTGGTTTGGCAGTATTATACCATGAATTTGACATTCCATATGAAAACCCTATTACGATTGGCTCCAAATAATGCTTCATTAAGGTCGAAGCGTCTTCCGAGCCTGCCCTGAGAAATGAATCAAAATCTGTATTCTGCGTTTTCCCTTCAATGAACAGGAAAGTGGAACAAACAATTGTCAATATGATTGATAGACTCTTTTTGGTGTGTGGTAGCATGTTATAACAATTTATCTAATAAAAACCTACGGTAATTCAGATTTGAAAACCAAGACAATTTAATAAACAATACACGTCAATTCAAGTGCATAACTAAAATAAAAACTTTTTAATAACAATTCTTTGCAAAACCAATTAATGATAACTATTATTGCATGATAATAAATGTCAAATAATAATAATTATCATTTGAATCAAGAAGATTTAGATATCGTAGCCAAATCAATTGCCGAAAAGGGCTTAAAAATTACGCATCAACGAATTGTGGTGTATCAGGCCATTCGGTGTACGGATAAGCATCCTACAGCGGAGCAAATTTATGAAGTATTGAAGGAAAAAAACCCTTCAATTTCTTTAGCTACGGTATATAAGACCCTGGAAACTTTTGTTGAGAATAGATTGATCAATAAAGTATCCACGCCACAAGGAACGATGAGATATGATGCCCGGACTGAGCATCATAATCACATATATATATCGAACACCAATGAGATTCTAGACTTTGAAGATGAAGAATTGAGAAATATTCTAATGAATTACCTGAATAAGAAGAAATTTAGTAATTTGAATATAACTGATTACAAACTTCAAATAAAAGGTGAAGTAATCAATCCTAATAAAGGAATATCCATAACATAAATCGTAAAATTAAAATTTAAAAATTATGTCACTAGTAGCTAAAAAAGCTCCATTATTCACAGCTCCTGCCGTAATAAACGGCAATGAAATCGTTGAAGATTTTTCATTGGAGAGCTTAATTGGTAAGCAAGAAATTGTCTTGTTCTTCTATCCAAAAGATTTTACATTCGTTTGCCCAACTGAAATTTT
>JAUUZS010000335.1 GCA_030589835.1 Cyclobacteriaceae bacterium | reverse complement strand
ATCGGCTTCAAAATAATATACCGCCTGAAACATTTCATTTTGAGCAGTATCATTTTTTTCCGTAATCCAGTAATTATATAAAAAATAGGCTGCTATGACTACTGCCAAAACTCCGCCTATTGTAAAGACCAGCTTTTTATTTTGCTCTAAAAACTCCTCGGTCTTACTGATTTGATCAGCTAAGACTTCCGGATTTTCGAGTAATTCTTCTCCTGTACTTGGGTTCCCTTTTTTCTTCGATTTCGCCATCATTCTAATTTCAGGATGCAAAAATAGTATAAAAAAATTTAAAAAAATATTTTATGGCTTAATCCTTAACAAAAGGATAATCTTCCTGAACATAAACATCCTTATAAATCTCACTCGGATCCGGGAAATTCGACTCCTCTGCAAATTTTACCGCATCAAGCACCTGCTGTTTAACACGTGCCTCAATTTCTGCAAAGTACGCTTCGTTGGCAAATTTATATTTTAACATAGCAATTTTTACCTGCTCAATTGGATCACGCTTTTTATATGCCGCCACCTCTTCTTTTGTCCTGTATTTAGCAGGATCAGACATGGAGTGCCCTTTGTATCGATAGGTTTTGAATTCCAATAAGGTAGGCCCTCCTCCTTTTCTGGCCCTTACAGCTGCTTTAGCAACGGCTTTATGAACATCCTCAACTTTCATCGCATCCACAGATTCTGAAGGCATCTCATAGGCATCGCCCAATTTTGCCAGGTCGGTAACATTAGAAGTCCGTTGTACTGAAGTCCCCATGGCATAACCATTGTTCTCAATGGCAAATATCACAGGCAGTTTGTAATGCATACCAAGATTTAAAGCCTCATGAAATGCCCCCTGCCTGACGGCGCCATCGCCCATATAGGCAATGCAAAGTTTATCTGTCTTATTGTATTTTTCGGCAAAAGCAATTCCTACGCCAAGCGGAATTTGCCCTCCAACAATCCCATGGCCTCCAAAGAAATGCCGATCCTTATCAAACATATGCATAGATCCGCCCTTGCCTTTGGATATCCCGGTTTCTTTTCCATACATTTCAGCCATTATAGCTTTAGGATCAGACCCTAATGCAAGGGGGTGTGCGTGATCCCTATAGGAAGTAAGATAACTGTCGCCTTTTTTAAGCGCTGAGATCGCCCCTGAAGCACAGGCCTCCTGGCCAATGTACAGATGGCAAAATCCTTTAATTTTTTGCTGACCATATAATTGACCCGTTTTTTCTTCAAACCTCCGCATCAAAATCATACTTTCTAACCAGTATTTGTAAGTATCCTTTGAAAATGGGGCTTTTGTTGCAGCAGATTGTGTTTTCTTTTCTTTTGCCGTTGACATATCAGATTGCTTAATTATTTTAATTTTGCAAGACTTTATGAACTCAACCACAAATTTGGGCAAAGGGTTCAAAAAGCGATGCAAAATTAAATAAAAACCTTCAACAAAGAAATATATGTACCTTGAAAATCTATATATGGCCAATTTCAGAAACTATTCCGATGCCAAAGTGGCTTTTTCGAAGTATATAAATGCCTTGGTAGGAGATAATGGCAGTGGAAAAACAAATGTACTCGATGCGGTACATTTTTTATCCATGACAAAAAGTGCCTTTAATGCGGTTGACAGTCAAAGTATCAGACATGATCAGGCATACTACAGTATTATCGGAAAATTCTCCCAAAAAAATAAATCGCTTGTGGTGCAAAACACCCTGACGCTAGGCAAAAGAAAGAAGATTCTGATTGATAAAAATCCTATCGATAAATCTGCCGATATCATCGGCATGTTTCCCACAGTACTCATCGCTCCTAACGATCATTTATTGATCACAGAAGGGGGAGAAACCAGGAGAAGGTTTTTTGACAGCATCATTTCTCAGCTCGACAAATCCTACCTCATCAGCCTGATGGATTACAATCATGCCTTAAAACAGCGAAACAGGCTACTAAAACAATTTTCTGAAACTGGCAAAGTCGATCATGATCTTTTGGAGCCATACGATAGGATTATACTATCACTGGGCAAGGATATCTGCACCAAACGATCGGCTTTTTGTGTGGGTTTTCTAAGCAAGATCATACAACATTATACATTTTTGACGGAAGGAAAAGAAACCATCAGCCTTAATTATCAATCTAAATTAGATCAAGAAAATTATAAGGATATTTTCCATAGTTCCTTGCAAAAAGATTTGATCCTACAACGCACCAATGTAGGGGTTCACAAAGATGACTACCTTTTTGAAATGGATGGTTATCAGCTTAAAAAATTTGGCTCACAAGGCCAGCAGAAGTCTTTTCTGATTGCATTAAAGCTTGCCCAATTCAACATAATCAAAGAAGAAAAAGGCTACAAACCCATACTTTTGTTAGATGATATTTTTGATAAATTAGATGATCATCGCATTCAAAAGCTTACCGAGATGATTGAGCATCATGAATTTGGGCAGGTATTTATCACGGATGCCCGCCCGGAGCGTACCAACCATTTTTTAGAAAAATTAAATATAGAATGGAAGGTAATTAGGGTAGATAATGGTAAATTGGCCGTTCAGGAATAACATCGATCATTCATGAGGTATAAAAACAAATATTCTGAACGAAAATCTGAAACCGCAAGCCTTAAGGATGTGATCGATTCTATGCTGGACACTTATAAATTAAGGGGGAAATTTGATGAGAACAAATTGATAAACTCCTGGGAATCGATGATGGGAAAGCCAATATCCCGCAGAACCGATAAAATTTATATGAAAAATAAGGTTCTATTCGTAAAACTCAATTCCGCTCCACTACGTCAGGAACTTACCATGTCCAAAACAAAAGTAATGGAAATCATCCACCGTGATTTTGATAAAAATATGGTAAGCGATGTGTTGTTTTACTAAAAAAGCCCTTTTTCAATAATAAAAAAGGGCCTCTTAAAATTTTGTTTTTCTACTTTTTTACTCTCCTCCCAACAATGTCCATCCCACAGAAACCTGGAATACCGTGTTTTTCACTTCTGACAAATCCTGATTTGCCGCCACATCAGCTACGTTTGTAAATCCCCAAACATAACGCAGACTTGCATTAAGGCTTAAAGGTAAATGAACAGTTGCTCCTACAGCCAAACCAAAATCGCTGTCTTTGAACTGATCTTCAATCGAGTTTTTATCGATATCTTTTACTGATAGCAGAGAAGAAAACTGAGGTCCTGCTTCAATGCTAAGAAAACTAATAGGCTTATACTTCAATAATACCGGAACTGACAAATAATTAAATTTATTCAAATCCTCCTGATCCGGGATTTCTGAACCCACCATAGAGTAATGGACTTCCGGCTGTATGCCCCATTTATCAGAAAAATTGATTGAAACATAAACTCCCCCGTGAAACCCGGTTACCCCTTCTGTACTCAGGCTTTGTACTGTAGCAACTGATTCTGAAATGGATTGGTTCGCGAAATTAGCCCCGGCTTTGATCCCGATGCCAATGCCTTGAGCTTGAACAAATGAAGAAATCGAGATGAATAATAAAATGCCAAATGATATAAATATTTTTTTCATGGTAAAAAATTTTGTTGAATGTACAAATATGAAATAAAACTAATTCAATAAAGCGCATTATGCAAAAATGTTGCCAAAATGTATTGAAAGAGCATGTTTTTCAGTTAAATTAATGTGCCTCCAGCCAATTATCACCAAAACCTAACCCTACGTCCATGGGGACTTCCAGCTTTATAGCAGTCTTCATAAATTCCGGAATATTCTTCTCCATCACTTCTTTTTCAGCTCGGTGTACATCAAAGACCAGTTCGTCATGAACCTGAAGGATCATTTTCGATTTCAGCTTTTCTTTTTTCATCCAATTATGGATGTTGATCATGGCCACCTTGATCATATCGGCCGCGCTCCCTTGAATTGGAGCGTTAATCGCATTGCGTTCTGCAAAGCCACGCATGGTGGCATTCTTGGAATTGATGTCTCGTAAATACCGCTTTCTGCCCATGATCGTTTCCACAAACCCATTTTCCCTGGCTTCGTTGATAACCTTGTCCATATAGGCTTTAACGGCAGAAAATTCCGCGAAATAGGCATCGATGATTTCTACTGCTTCTCTTCTTGGAATTCTCAGACGTTGGGAAAGCCCAAACGCTGAAATGCCATAAATAATCCCGAAATTGGCCATTTTAGCCTTTCGGCGCATGTCGTCATCTACCTCATCCAATGAGACTTTAAAAATTTTACTCGCCGAAGTCGCATGGATATCGCGTCCATTTTTAAAGGCTTCGATCATACTTTCATCCTTGGCAAACTCAGCCATGATCCGCAATTCGATCTGAGAATAATCTGCCGCCATCAGTGTAAAATCCTTACTTCTGGGCACAAAGGCTTTCCTGATCTCGCGGCCTTTGGCGGTTCGTATCGGAATATTTTGCAAATTAGGATTGGTACTGCTCAGCCTTCCCGTGGCCGCCACAGCCTGGTTGTAGGAAGTATGGATTCTTCCATCTCTTTTACTGATCAAAGCAGGCAGGGCATCTACATAAGTAGATTTTAGCTTTTGAAGTTCACGGAAATCCAAAATCTTTGATGCTATCGGATGTTCATTGGCCAATCCATTTAAGATCTCTTCTCCTGTCGCGTATTGCCCGGTTTTGGTTTTCTTTGGCTTCTCGACAAGTTTCAGTTTCTCAAAAAGCACGGCCCCCAATTGCTTGGGGGAAGCGATATTGAATTTTACTCCGGCAATGTCATAGATTTCTTTTTCAACAAGTTCACTAGAGATAGCCAGCTCTTCCGATAACTTTTTTAATGTTGGCTCATCAACCATTACGCCTTCATATTCCATGGCCGCAAGCACATTCACCAATGGGGTTTCAAGGTCAAATAATAACTTTTTCAGGCTATTTTCTTCAACCAATTTTTCGAATTTGTGCTTCAACTGAAGGGTGATATCTGCATCTTCACCGGCATATTGAACTACTTTCTCAACTTCGACATCCCGCATAGTACCTTGCTTTGATCCTTTTTTTCCAATCAAGGTCTTTATAGAAACTGGTGAATAATCCAGATAGGTTTCTGCCAGCACATCCATATTATGCCGCATATCCGGTTCAAACAGATAATGTGCCAGCATGGTATCGAAAAGTTTTCCTTTTACCTCTATACCATAATTTTTAAGAACCAGGATGTCATATTTAATGTTTTGACCGATTTTTCCTATTGCCTCGTTTTCCAACACTGGTTTTAACAGAGCCATAATTTCCATTGCCTTATGCTCATCTGCTGGCACAGGAATATAATAGGCCTCACCGGGTATATAAGAAAAGGCTATTCCTACCAATTCGGCCTCCCTGGCATCGATGCTTGTTGTTTCAGTGTCGAAGCAAAATTCATCCTGTATTTCAAGATAGGAAATGAGGTTTT
>JAUUZS010000212.1 GCA_030589835.1 Cyclobacteriaceae bacterium | reverse complement strand
GATGGATTTTTGGCTTTCTCAATGCAGCAAATGCCTGGGTATTAGGCAAATTGAGAAAGGCAAAAAGGCGCAAAAAGATGAATATTTCAATTCGATGACTTTATGGACAGACTCTAAATAGCATATAATGAACAATTCAAGACGTAAATTCATCCAGAAATCCTTGTTTGCTACGGCTGGGGTATCCATGGTTCAGCAAAATTTATTGGCTAATGTTTTTTCCGGTCAGGCGCCCTACAGCATGACGCCATTAAGAAATAATATTGGCTATTTCACTGAGCGTGGCGGAACAATTGGCTGGATGGTTTCCAAGAATGGGATAGTGGTTATTGATACCCAATTCCCTGATCAGTCAGCGCACTTGATCACAGAGATAAAAAAACAGTCTGACAGAAAAGTTGACCTATTAATCAATACCCACCATCACGGGGATCATTCTGCCGGGAATATTGCTTTCAAAGGAATTGCGGATATGATCCTTTCCCACAAGAACTCAAAAAAAAATCAAATGCGCGTGGCCAAAGAACGGGGACAGGAAGCCAATCAGCTTTATCCGGATACTACCTTCGATAAAAAATGGTCAAAAAAAATAGACGATGAACATATCACCTTGAAATACTTCGGGCCGGCGCATACTGATGGAGATGCGATTATCCACTTCGAAAATTCTAATGTTGCTCATATGGGTGATCTGATATTCAATCGTCGCTTTCCTTTTATCGATAAATCAGCCGGAGCCTCGATCAAAAATTGGATCGAAGTGCTGGAGAAGACTCAAAAAACGTACGATAAGGATACCCTTTTTATTTTTGGTCATAACGGAGATGGGTACGATCCTATTGGAGGTATGCCCGATATCAAGGCCATGCAAAACTATTTAAACAGCCTCCTCGAGGTAGTGGGTGCTGAAATCAAAGCAGGAAAAAGCCAGGAAGATATCATGAAATTAACCACAATAAAAGGTGCTGAAGAATGGAAAGGTGATGGAATAGGACGAAGTCTTTCGACGGCCTATCAGGAATTGACCTCTGAATGATTTTTTTCATATTATAATATCCACTGAATTGCAATAGGTGTACGACAAAATGGAAATAAATAAGCTCCTTTTGTCTTGGTTTCCATCATAAAGCAAGCTCCTCATCGTTGTGTTGTAGAATTCATAGACTACAACCAACATGAAGAAATCAATTTTATCTATTGGAATCCTGTTTTTATTTTCATTTACTGATACCTTTTCGCAAGATATAAGTATTGGCGGAGGATTAGGATATGGATCCAAAATCAATACCATCGGTTTGAACTTTCGGGGAGATGTCAAATTTCACAAACAGTGGTCTATTGTTCCTCATTTCCATTACTTTTTCAATAATAACAAAGGAGTGCTTAGCAAAAAATGGAATGCGCTAAATGTTGACGGGCACTACTTTTTTGAAATCGACCGGACCTGGATTTTTTATCCTCTTTTTGGGATAAATTTTGCCTCTATTGCCGAGGAAGCAAATGACATTACCTTTTCCAATTCTGAGGTAGGAATCAACCTGGGGTTTGGTTTAGACTATGATTTTGATCGAAAACTCTCAGGTTTTGGAGAAACAAAATATGTGTTCGGCGACGCTGAGCAAATTGTAATCACTTTAGGAATACTCTATAAACTTTAGCCTCAATTTTCTGATTTGTGGGATAAAAATTTTCCCACAATAATAGCCATAACTATCGCGATGTAAAACTGGCCAATCAATCCTTCCAGAATCGCTATCCGTTGCCCAAGAGAAGACGTAGGAGCAAAATCTCCATAGCCAATTGTGGTGAGTGTGATGAAACTAAAATAAAAGGTATCCTGTATTCCTCCCTCACTATTTAAGTCAACATTTAATGTATCCGGATAGGCACTTTCGAGAAAAGCAAAAACAAAAAATGCCATCACCCCTATCATAAAATATCCGGCAAATGCGCCAATAATTACAGAACTGGTTATTTTTTCAGACCGAATCAGGTCTATGAACAGAAAGTAGGTGATAAAAGAAAAATATATGAATAAAAGAATAAACGCCGTCAATTCCAGCTCGTGCAACTTGTACCTATTCCAGATGATTAAAAATAAAAGTAATATAGCTATCAGTCCATAAGATAGAATCTTTTTTTTTGGAGAGGTCTGAATGATCAAAATACTCGTTACAATTAAAACCGTAATTAGAAGCGGAAAAGGAAAGTGCCATAAAAATATTTTTTGGAGTATTTCAGGAAGTATGAAAAAGGTCAATAATCCGGCCAGGAATATCGGATGCCGGTGGTCAATTAGCCAGACTTTAGATTTTTCTTTAAGCATTTAGTGTGTAGTCTTTAATTTTTTAAGATCAAGTATTGCGTCTCCTGATATATTGCTGAATTTAATAAAATTAATACATTATCTGTAATATGGATTTTATTTCTATTGTAAAGCTTTTCTTTTAAAAAGAGTGCTAATATCAAAACTCAAAATTTCTATAAATTCCATTCTTAGTTTTACGCAAAAAGGAAATCCGCCATAAAAAAGGCCAGGATAAAATTGTTGACATGGAATTGTTTCGGCTATAAATATTTTCATACCATGTTTTACATCATTAAATCAGCAATTTTATCCGTTCAAATAATAAAATTTGATTTTAATTCAATATTACATAAGCTTGCACACGTTTAGTGTGAAATATAAATCGTAAATCGATCAATCGAATGAATCATATCATTGAAACTTCAAAGATTGCAAAAATATATCAAATGGGTACGCAAACTGTTAATGCCCTGCAGTCTATTTCAATCCAAATAACTCAAGGCGAATATGTTGCATTTATGGGGCCTTCAGGCTCTGGCAAATCTACACTGATGAATATAATCGGATGTCTTGATACACCCACCACGGGTGACTATATATTAAATAATAACAATGTAAGCCATCTGACCGAAAATGAACTGGCAGATATACGAAACAAAGAAATCGGTTTTGTGTTTCAGACCTTCAATTTGTTGCCAAGAGCCACAGCACTGGAAAATGTAGCCCTGCCGCTCATATATGCAGGGTATAATAAATCTGAAAGAGATGAAAAGGCTCTTGCCACACTAGAAAGTGTAAACCTCGCCGACCGTGCCGACCACAAACCCAATGAATTGTCTGGCGGTCAAAGGCAACGGGTGGCCATCGCCCGGGCCCTGGTCAACGATCCCAGTATCATTCTTGCCGATGAACCAACTGGTAACCTGGATTCCAAAACGTCTTACGATATTATGGATCTTTTCCACAAACTTCACGAAGATGGCAATACCATTATCATGGTGACACATGAAGATGACATTGCACATTATGCCCATCGTATTATTCGCTTGCGTGATGGACTGGTAGAAACAGATAAAATTAATAAAGACATCTACACCTCAGATAAAATTCGGCAGACAGTTTAATGAAAATATATACGAGAACCGGTGACAAAGGCAAAACCTCGTTGCTCGGGGGCACTCGTGTATCGAAATCTGATGATCGTATCAATGCCTATGGAACGATTGATGAATTAAACTCCTTCCTTGGCTTGGTGGGCGATCTGGATCACGATGAGATCAGGGTGAAATTCATGCACACCATTCAATCCAGATTATTTACCATTGGATCAGCGTTGGCTGCAGAAACAGACAAAGCCAAAAAAATAAAACCCGATCTGGAAGAATCAGATATCAAAGCGCTGGAAGAATCCATTGATATAATGAATGAATCCTTGCCGGTGATGAAAAATTTTATCATTCCTGGAGGCAACCAACTTGTATCGAGTACCCATATTGCAAGAACCATTTGCAGGAGGGCAGAGCGCCTGACCATAAAGCTTTCAGAAGCTGAATTTATCGAAGATATCATTATCAAGTATTTAAACAGGTTATCAGATTATCTTTTTGTATTGGCAAGAAAGCAAGGTGTTGATCTGAACGTAAAAGAAATTCCATGGAAGCCCAGAGGATAATTCATTGAAATTGAGTGGTTTTTTCTTACTTTTACCTTCCCTTTTTACTTCAGCAATATATCCATGACAGATATGATTAAGATTAAAATTCAGCCGACCAACGAATCCCGTCTTAGCCAAATAGATTTCCATCATATTGATTTCGGTAAAATATATTCCGATCATATGTTTATTGCTGATTACTATCAGGGGAAATGGCAGGATTTCCGGATTGAACCATATGACATGTTGAGCCTTGCCCCAGGGTCAGCAATACTCCATTATGGTCAATCCGTATTCGAAGGCCTAAAGGCTTATAAAAACAAATCGGGACAGGTGCTGGTTTTCCGTCCCGACATGAATTTCCAGCGCATCAATCAGTCCTCACAACGCATGTGTATTCCGGAGCTTCCGGAAGAAATATTCATGAAAGGCATGGCTGAACTATTGCAGCTGGACAAAAATTGGATCCCCAATCTGCCAAATACCTCGCTTTATATACGTCCATACATTTTTGCCGTGGATGAATATATTGGCATAAAACCTGCAGATAATTACAAATTTATCATATTCACCTGCCCTGTAGGCCCATACTATTCTAAGCCTTTAAAGGTAAAAATAGAACGTGAATTTAGCAGGGCAGTTCATGGAGGCACTGGCTACGCCAAAGCTGCAGGCAATTACGCAGGATCACTATATCCGGCAAGTCTTGCCCAGAAAAAAGGCTACGACCAACTGATTTGGACGGACGGTGCCACGCATCAGTACATAGAAGAAGCCGGTACAATGAACATAATGTTCATTAAAGGCAATAAACTGATCACGGCAAAAACAGGCGATACGGTACTAAAAGGAATTACCAGGAAAAGTGTGCTCACTATTGCCAAAGAATGGGGAATGGCAGTTGAGGAAAGAACCATATCCGTTGATGAAATCGTTACAAGTCTTCAGAAAGGTGAAATTACAGAGGCATTTGGCACGGGTACTGCTGCCACCATTGCATCCATCGAACTGATAAGTGACGGAGAAAAAGATTATAAGCTGCCGGCAATCACAGCAGATAGTTTTTCCAGCAAAGTCTTTGAGGAATTAGATCAAATAAAAACCGGCAATAAGGAAGACCGGCATAACTGGGTGTATAATATTTAATCAATAAAAATCGAAAATTAAGTGTCATTTCAAATGTTAGGGACTTAATCAATGAAAAAGTGAAGTAATATTTTTTTATTCCAAAACAAAAAACAAGCCTTTTTTTAAACCTGTCTTTTCAAATCCATTTTTTTATTGCCCATCAACCTCTTCTCAAAATATATCACCCCTGGTGATGATGAAAAAAATCACTTACATACAACTCAATTTGTGAAAATATTTTTATAGCTTGAATAAGAGTTAGCAACATTTTTATTTTAATCTATTTTCGTATTAAACATGATTTTATAATACTTTTTACCCATATGCCCTTAATTGAACCTGAAATGAGATATCCTGCTGCTCATTATGAGTAGGCAGAGGTAGTTTTAAATTCTCATAAATATTCCATAAGGCATAATAGTTTTAAAGCAAAATCCACTAATACCTAATAAAAAAATGCTACACTAAGACTAAAAAATGAATTAAGGGGGAATATCTTACGATTAAAGACGCTCCTCAGAAAATAAAAATGTATTGCATAAGAAAATAAATATTCAAAAAGGCAAAAATAAATATCGAACCTGACTGATACATAAGCATATAGGATAATGTACTTTCTACTAAACTAAGGATGTAACTTATCGCAAAAATCATGCAGTATAAGCCATGGTGGTTTCAGTAAATATAAAGACAATGGCAAGAGTAATAAGTGTAAGTAACCATAAAGGAGGCGTAGGCAAAACAACAGTTGTTGCTAATCTGGGCTTTGCCCTGGCAAGGCATTTCAAAATACTACTTATCGACCTGGATCCGCAAGCCAATTTGTCTTCAGGATTAGGTTTTGAAAATTGCGATGAAACTATTGGAAAATATTTTAAGGACATAATTCATTTTAGGCATCCTGAAGTAAACCCCTATGTCATTAATAGCTATATTGATATAATTCCTGGAAATATTGATTTAATTAAAATAGAAAATCAATTACACGATACAACTCGTTCAGAATTTATTCTGAACGAAATTTTGCTTCCTTTAAAAACTAAATATGACCTGATTATTATCGATTGCCCTCCTTCATTCAACCGCCTTACTATTAATGCACTTCACAGCAGTAATTTAATACTCGTTCCTGCCAAACCTGAAATATTTTCAATACATGGAATTGACCACATAAAAAACTTTGCAAATGAAAATGCCATTCCATTCAAGGTTATATTTAACCAGGTAAACATGCGGTCTACTCTTCATAGAGAAACGATGCGAAATTCAAAGGAAAAGCTTAATGGCAATCAAATGAATCATGCGATCAGGAATGCCGTTGTATTAGCCGAGGCCTTTGAAAATGCTCAAAATATTTTTAGCTATAAAAGCAAAAGTTCAGGAGCCAGTGACTTCGTTGAATTAGCAGATGAATTGCTTCCGTTTCTTTGAGGTGATGACTTTTTACAAACTATTCAGAGATATAAAATATCTCCTGTAAGCAAGCTCCTGACGCCACAAAAAAACATGCCTATAATGATGTTGGTATATAATGCCAATATTTTGATGGTTACAGATTGCTTTTCAAGGGAATCAAATACTGGATGGTTTATGGATAAACAAAACACAAAATACTACCTTTACTGATGATTTATAAGTAATATTCCTGGAGCTGTTTTTTTATTTATAAAAACCGTTAAATATCATTTTTATAATGTTTTCGAAACTACTTTTTTCTGATCCCACCTTATCCTTTGAAGACAATCGCATATACAGGATATTCAATATTATTCTAATCGTGACGATTTTTAGCATGATACCCATTGCGACATTTGTAATCATGCTTGGATCAGTTTCTTCTTTTATAATCTGCATTGCAGAAATTGTCGTTTTTTTTATTCTTCTCGTGAAGCATGTAAAAAAGCATTATTACACAACGCGATACATATTCTTTGTTTTTGCCATAATAATGCAGATTTATGGCAGTTTGTACAACGGAGAATATGGCGGATTCGACTTTTTATTTATACCCACTGCACTAGGACCTGTTTTATTCTTTAATAAAAAATGGCAAATCTTTAGTTTATTTATCTTCAGCATTACGGCTTTGATCAGCGTAAAAATACTTTATAATTATGT
>JAUUZS010000034.1 GCA_030589835.1 Cyclobacteriaceae bacterium | reverse complement strand
CGTGAAGTTGCCGAACTGAAAGGACAAGGGGGCCTCTCCTGGGCATCGTATAAATCAACGTATATCGGACATCAATTGAGAATTAAAGCTCTTGGGAGTCACAATATCCAGGCTGGCGGAAGCGGTGGCGACGTGGTCAATGCCACTGGAACAAATCACGGGCCAAGTCAGCGGATTATAGTTGAATTAGACCCGGACGGGGTGAAAGCCTGGGGACACTATCCCGGAGGTCAGTCGGGCAACCCGGGAAGTAAATATTATGACAATATGGTAGAAGCATGGACAAATGGTAACTATTTTGATCTCTTGTTTTTAACCAATCCCGATAGGTCACACGACAGGATTATTTTTTCTCAAACGCTAATTTCCAAATAATGAATACGTTCAAAGTTTTATTAAAGATAATATTAACAGCAGTGATGGCTTACTCACTGCAAACGATGCTCCCTTGGTGGTCTGTAGTAATTGCAAGCTTTTCAATAAGCTTTATCATCTCTACAAAAGGGTCTTCTTCATTTGCAGGAGGTTTTCTGGGGGTTGGGCTTTTATGGTTTATACTTGCAGCAGTAACTGACTTTCAAACAGATTCCATTCTTACCAATCGTGTAGCGGGAATTTTTTCACTTCCAAATAACTTCCTTTTAATTTTAATCACCTCTGTAATTGGTGGCCTTATAGGAGGATTTGGAGCGTTGACAGGAATGCAGCTAAGAAACTTGATTATGCCGCCTAAGAAGTGGTAAATTGACCAAAAAGCTCATACAAGTTGTAATAGTTTGCTGGTTAAAACAAAACATATGGATATAGATGCTATTCATTCCTATCAAAATAATAACCGCCAAGGCGCAGAGATTTCTCTGCAACTCTCTGCTTTTTCGGTAATTTTGATATCTATAGGGAATTGAAAATAAGGACTGAAAAGTTTACAAAACCAAATACTGACTCAGATAATTTCTGCTGGTAAGAATAGAGGTAAGGACGTCTTCCTCGGAATTCTCAAATGCACGATCTTCTACTTCAATGCAGGTCGGGCCACGATAACCGACTTCCGTTAAAGCAGCGAAGAAATGCCCCCATCGCACATCGCCATAACCCGGAAGTTTAGGCGTATGATATTCTGACGGATTGGCCATAATTCCTACCCTGTCCAGTTTGTCTTTATTTATTTTCACATCCTTGAGGTGGATATGGTGGAGCCGATCTTTGTAATCATAGATAGGTTTTATCTCATCCATATGCTGCCAAATCATGTGGGACGGATCGTAATTTAATCCAAAATTTTTATTTGGGATGAGCTCAAACATCCGATCCCAAATGGCTGGTGTGGTCGCCAGGTTTTTTCCTCCGGGCCACTCGTCGTCCGTAAAAAACATAGGGCAGTTTTCGATGCCAACGTTTACTCCCAGGCCTTCAGCATGTTGAATAATCTCAGGCCACTTTTCTGCAAAAACCGCTAAGTTGTATGCCACATTTTTTGATGGATCTCTTCCAATAAATGTATTCACTACTGGAACATTTAATTTTGAAGCTGCATCAATTACTTTTTTGATGTGATCAAAATAGGTTCTTGATTGCTCCTGATCTGGATCCAATGGATTGGGATAATATCCCAATCCGGATATATAGACTTTTTTCTCTTCGAGATAGCGAATGATGTGCTCAATGGACTGATGATTCAAACTGTCTACGTCGATGTGGGTAACCCCGGCATATCGCCGTTCTGCCTTGCCCTTTGGCCAGCACATCATTTCCACGCATTTAAACCTGTTTTCTGAAGCAAAATCAATAACTTCTTCAAATGACTTATCAGCCAAAATCGCACTTACAAATCCTAAATCAAGCATACACGAAAAGGTTAAAAAAAGTTCTGGGTTTAGTGTTCCGAGTTCAGTATCGACAAAACAACATAAAACCCGGAACCCGGATCAAATTAAGAGTTAAAAATCTTGTCCATTCTTTCGGATATATCCTGAAGTCGCTTTCGGTCACCTCCCGGTACTTCTGCTGATCCCCAGCCACCGCTGTAATTGATTGCTTCGAGGGCATCCATGACCACTGGCCAGTTGCAATCCCCTTCGGTGAGTTTCACATCAAAACCTTTCCATATGCCTTCCTCCTGTTGTTTTTTTCTGCTGTATTCTTTGATGTCAAGTTTAAAAATGCGCTTGTCAAGGATTTTAATCCATTGCTCCGGCCAGGCATACCTTATGATATTTCCCACATCAAAGTACCAGCCGATCATATCACTTTCAAATTCATCAATATATCGGGCAGCTTCCATCGGACTGATCAGGAAATTATTCCATACATTCTCTATCGCTATTTTGACTCCGGTTTCCTCGGCTACAGGCAAAAGTTTTTTAATCTCTTCCTGCGAACGACGATAGGCATCATCGTATGAAACCTTTTCACTTACCACACCGGGCACCAATAGTACCGTTGTTCCACCATACTCTTTTGTATCCCTCAAGGCTACTTTCATGGATTCCACACACTTCGCCCTTTCTTTGGGATCAGGATCGGAGAGTGGCGATTTCCAGTGAAATGAGTTTACCGTTCCCGGAATTAGCAGGCCTGTTTTATCCCGGGCTTCCAAAATCTCTTTTTTATTCAGATCATTCGGGCTGTCCAGTTCTACTCCATGAAATCCAAGATCCTTCAGCAATTTGAATTTATCCATGACCGATAAATTCTCCTTTACCATCCCGAATTTCAGGCTTTTTTTGATTCCTAGCTTATTTTTATTTTTTAAGGCTCCTGCTAGAATTGATGGGGAAACCATTGAACCGGCTGCAACACCTGCTGTTATTTTCAAAAAATCTTTTCTTTTCATGATTATATGAATTTTGTAATTCCAGGTTTTGCCACCGGAGGATCAGTGAATTCTGTGTTTTCATCAATATGATCCGGCCCAATCTTTTCTTTTGAATTTAATGCGTCATCATACGTAATGGTTTGCCCGGTATAGGCCACCATCCGTGCCATGATTGCCAGCATCGTGCTCTGTGCCATCCACTCGCCATCATTCATGGGTTTCCCATTTCGGATTGAAGCAAAAAATTCATCGTGCTCCTGCTGGTACATGGAATTGTCATCCCCCTTAAAGCGCCATTCTTCGGCGCCTGAAATTATATGCCTTCTACGGGAACAATCGACAGTGCTCATACCCTTATTTCCCATTATTTCAAGCCCGTATGATCTTGAACAGTCTTTTTGCTGACGGCTAAAATGGAATCCTTTTGCTCCATTATCATATTCATATACAATACCAAAGTGATCATAAATATTGCCGTACTCCGCTCCTGTCCTACTTTGTCGCCCTCCTGTACCGGTTGCTTTTATGGGTTTTACATCGCCAAAAGCCCAAGACATCATATCAATACTATGAATCGCCTGCTCTACAATATGATCCCCGGAAATATAATTATAATACAACCAATTGCGCATTTTCTTCTGCATGGCTGTCCATTCGGGTTGAACATCTCTAAGCCAGAGGGCTCCGGTATTAAGGGTATTATAAACGGTATGTACATCTCCAATAGCCCCATCCAGGATTCTACTAAATGTTTCACGCTTTGGAGAATGGTATCTCCAGCAAAAACCGGATACAATTGAGAGATTCTTTTCTTTAGCCTTTTTTGCGGCAGCCAAAACACGCCTAATGCCCGGAGCGTCTACGGCCATGGGCTTCTCACAAAAAACATGCTTCCCTGCTTCTATTGCCATCTCCAATTGCTCCGGCCTGAAATAGGGAGGTGTGGTTAAAATTACTACATCAACATCAGATTCAATTACTTTTTTGGCTCCATCAAATCCGAGAAACATCGTTTCTTTTTGAACTTTTACCTTATCACCATGAATATCCTTCAGGCTTTTGATCGACAAATCAAGTCTGTCCTGAAAAATGTCAGCCATATGTGTAAGTGCCACATTTGGATCTGCGTTTAGCGCCTCATTGGCAGCTCCGTTACCTCTGCCTCCACATCCAATAAGTCCTACTTTCAATGTATCACTATTCATTGCAAATGAGGACTTTGGCAAGCCTATATTCAAAGCAATGGTACCTCCAAGAGCAGCGGCTCCTGTAGATTTCAAAAACTTCCTTCTTGATGTATCTTTCATAATTTCAATTTTTTATTGAATCAGGATATAATTCTATGCGCCAAATTAAATAAAATTTGAGTTAAAATGAATTCTATTGAAGTTAAAAAAGGAGATTGATGGAAGAAGATTGAATGAAACAGATTGATGGAAGAAGATTGAAGGAAGAAGATTGATGAAGGAGATTGAATGAAGAAGATTGAAGGAAGGATATTGATGAGAGTTTGAAGGAGGGAGATTGAATTGAAAAGATTGATAAAGAAGATTGATAAGAGAATGAGATTGAATGGTAAAGATTGATGAAGAAGATTGAAGGAAGTTGCTTTGAGCAATGAGATTCTACTTCATCGCCTTATAAATAATCTCTTGAATATTTGTTCGCACATTCAGCTTGTAAAGTTTGGTATTTTCTCGCGTTGGATATACGCGGTTAGACAGAAAAATGTACACCAGATGATATTCAGGATCTGCCCAGGCAAACGTGCCCGTGAATCCCGAATGTCCAAAACTCAATTGGCTGACAGATTTGGCGGTATTGCCATTTTCATGAGGCTGGGAAAGTGGCCTGTCAAATCCCAGTCCTCTCCTATTTTCATTGTCGGCATATTGAATGCTGGTAAATTCACGAATGGTTTCTTCTTTTAGAAATGTGTGGCCACCATATGTTCCGTAATTGCAATACATCTGAAAAAGTTTAGCCAAATCATTGGCATTGGCAAACAATCCGGCATTAGAGGAGATCCCCTTCATCATTGCGGCTCCTTCATCATGAACTTTTCCATGAATCTGGCCCTTGCGAAATAGAGAGTCATATTCGGTCGGAACAATGCTATTCAAATCAAATTTATCCTCTGGCCTATAGGTTAATGTTGTGGCGCCAAGTGGTTTATAAAAATTAGTATATATGTAATCTGTATAATTTTCCCCGGTAATTGCCTCGATGATGTCAGGAAATACATAAAAAATCAGCCCTGAATACAGGTATTGCTTTTCCCCCAATTTCGATTTTCTAATCTGCTTATAAATATTATCTTTATAAGCGTTATGAAGGAACAAACCCTCAGCTATCTCATACGTATAATCATCTGTTTTTGAGTCACTTAAAGTCTTTCTTCGATACTTACCATTTTTCCTGATTGCAGTTTTCCAATATGGGATCCAGGACTTCAAACCTGCCTGATGCGCCAGGATTTCCCGAAATGTCAACGCTTTCTTTCTTCCTTTTTTAAAGTAGGGCAAATAAGTCCCGAGTGTCGTGTCCAGATCAAATTTTCCTTCTTCAGAGAGTTTCATTAATCCAGGCAGTGCTCCTGAGACTTTCGTCAGCGAAGCCAAATCATATAAATCGCTATCTTTTACTTCGTGCAAACTGTCGTACGTATGATAACCAAATGATTTTTTATACACCACCTGGTTATTCCTGGCCACCAAAACCTGACATCCCGGAATTGCTTTTTCTTTTATGGATTGACACACAATAGAGTCGATTTTTTTTAAATATAAAACGTCTAAACCGACGGCTTCAGGAGGTGAATATTTAAATGTTCCTAATTGAGTAACAGAAATTCCAGCATCTTTTTGGTATTGCTCATTAATGGAGACGGGCAGTTTTCCTTCTGCGCCAAGAGCGCCAAAAATCAACTGCGGCACCAGTGCATTATTTAGTTCATCGTCATCATATGCCCATATTAAGGCTGAAGCATTTAACAATTCAATGCTTTCATTTAGCCGGGTTGGATCTCCAAAATATGTAGTAATGCATTTTCCTGATGCATTGAGCCATTGCTGAAAAACCTGAATCCCCGGTTCATTTAATAGCTCCGACCCATAATATGCGGCAAGTACCAGATCGTATTCGTCAAGCCTTGACCATAAATCCGACACCTTCTCGTCTGACGCATCAGCACTAAGCAGATAATGATCTACCTGTGTATAATTATTAAGGTATTGCTCAAAAACAGGATTGTCATTTTTGCCAATCGTCAGACTGGCTATTTTTTTATTTTCCAAATTGTCAACGGGCAGCAAGCCCTCATTCTTTAAAACAGTTAAAGAGGCCCGGGCCAATTGGTCATTGAGAAATTTACTTTCCTGGATGATAAGCTCATTTTTTAATTGATGTCTGCGAACTATTTGATTTTTATCTAATCCTGCCCAAAGTTTTAAGGCCAGAATTTGCCGGCATTTAGCATTTATCGTTTCGACTTGCAACTCATTATTGGCAAGGCTCTCTTGTATAATTTCGTGATAATCAGAAACATTATCGGGATGTATCTTCAACATGGCAAATTCATCCTGATACATAAGTTTATCCAGATCAAAATCATTAAAGGCGTATAATTTTATAAAATTCAATGGCAATACTCCCCTATTAATAAATCCCTGATTCATTTCTTTTAACCTCCATGTGTCGTTGGGAATTTCTTTTTGCAGCATATCTTCATGGCAAGAAAATAAGCCATGAATCCCCAAATACTTGCTTTGTCGGGCAAGGATTTGTCCTGTTTCATAAAGCAAATAAGGCTCAGAGATAGATGCCAATTTTATTGCTGGGCCAAAATTAAGCATGCTATCGATCTGAATTCCATAGGATTCCTTCAGATGTGAAAAAACCAAAACAGGCAGATTGACTTGTTGCTGTAAAGAAATGACTTTGCTGAAATGACTTTGCTGATTGTTGGATGCTATCAAAACACCTCCATACGAATGTGGATAATCATTTGGTAGAACAATATTCTCGTTAATATCCAGTATCAACAATTGGTTTATCTGTTCTGAGATGCTCAAATAAGAAAATACAGAGTCAACCCATGGATGGGCGACCAAGCCATTTATATCAATCGACCGGCTCTGTGCATGAACTGGTTTTGGCTGAAAAAAAAACAACAACAGTAATATATATAGCCTTTTTTTTATAAGCATAGGTTGGTATAATCATGGCAATATATGAAGTAGATTGATAAATGGGAAGTATTGAATTAAAATGACACGGATTAATTATAAAATATCAATGGCTAAGCGCCACAATTATGTACTATTAATGCTTAACGCTCACAACAAATGTTTTGCTGCAATTCACCACTTTTTTATTCAGCATTAAATCATAATCATGCTCGCTTATGATCTCAATCATACTAATTAATCTTAGATTAAAAATAATTTTAAGGTTTATAAAAAGGATATCGGAACATCCTGAAAATAGGCGTCTGATTTATAACTTATTGACTATCCAAATTATTGATGATTTCCATTACCCAAGCCAAGGATTATGAATAACTTCAAGAACCGTTTCAATAAAGAAAAAGAATGGCAACAAGCCCTCGTGAGATTCGTTACAGGCATCTTACTTTTTGAAACCATTACAGGTCTGCTAATCTATTTTTTACCATTTAGTTTATCCAATCAGGTAAATGTGTTGTTGCACACCTTCATCGGATTAATATTCATTGTTCCGTTTGCCTACTACCTTGCCAGGCATTGGAATATATACCGCACCATGCCCATGAACCATTATAAATTTACAGGTTATGTATTGCTGGTGATTTCCATTATCCTGATTCTTTCGGGAGTAATTCTCACCTATCAAGGTGCCTTTCAAACCAAAATCAGTAAGCTCTGGGATTTGGTACATATTGTAGGAACGTTTGTCCTCATTGCCTTTATGCTGCCGCATATCGTACTCATCATGGTCAGAAACTACAAGACCAAATGGAGTGTAGCTGTAAAGCCGGTAATCAGGGCACAGTGGAATTATGCTGTAAAAAGTTTTATTATTTGTGCTGTTTTATTCGCTTTTGTTGGGCTCTGGACGACTATGTATCAACCCATTAAATGGAAAAATCAATTTCCTGAAGACTATAGCTACCTCTATGGTGAAGACCGGCCTTTTGCCCCAAGCCTGGCAAAAACGGATACCGAAGGTGCCTTTGATCCGCGTTCAGTTGGTGGATCGGAAGGGTGTGGCACCAGCGGTTGTCATGAAGAAATATACAAAGAATGGGAAGTAAGCGCTCACAGATATTCCGCTATGGATGTCGCATTTCAAAAGGTTCAAAGTGTAATGGGCGAGCAAAATGGGCCTGAATCCACCAGGTATTGCGGCGGATGTCACGATCCGATCTCACTTTTTTCAGGATCAAAAAATATTTATACAAGTAGCGATGACCTTACCAACGATATGGGATATCAGGAAGGCATTTCCTGCATAGGATGTCATGCAATTACGGCGACGGATATAAAGGGAAATGCGAATTATGTATTAACCCAGCCAAACCGATATATGTATGAATTGAAGGAAGGCGGCACCTCAAAATTCCTCAGCGATTTCCTGATCCGGTCTTATCCGAAATACCATGTAGAAACTTTACAGCATAAGCTTTTTAAAAGCCCTGAATTCTGTGCTGCTTGTCATAAGCAATTTATTGATGAAGAAGTTAATAATGTGGGCTGGGTGCAGCTACAAAACCAATATGACAAATGGAAAAACAGCAAATGGAACCACCCCGGTGATGCGTCTAAAACCGTTGAATGCCGTGAATGCCATATGCCTTTGGTGAGTAATTCAAGGGAACCGGGAAGTGGTGATGACCTGGACTACAACAGAAGTAAGGATGATGGCAAGCATCGAAGCCACCGCTTTCTTGGGGCAAATCAGTTTATGCCCTTGGCTATGGATTTGCCGGGCGCCAAAGAGCATGTTGAGTTAACAGAAAAATGGCTACGGGGCGATATAGAAATACCTGAAATCGAAGATAAATGGGTAAGCGGACCTGCTGTTCCTATTGAGATCATTGCTCCCGAAAAGGTGACGCCCGGTGAAGAAGTTACGATCACCACGGTGCTGACCAATAACAAGCCTGGACACGATTTCCCCACCGGCCCAATAGATATCATCCAGGCATGGGTAGAAATTATCATTACGGATCAAAACGGGAATGAGGTGTATGCTTCAGGAAAAGTTGATAAAGACCATTTTATCGAACCTGGCTCCTTTGTGTTTAAGGTTGAGCCGGTAGATCAATATGGGAACCTTATTGATAAGCATAACCTGTGGGAAATGGTCGGTGTGAGGTTTAACAGATCCATGTTCCCGGGATTTTCAGACCAGGCAGATTTTTCATTTTCCTGTCCTTCGGAAGTTAGCGCCAAAAAAATGGAACCGGTAGAAGAACGGGATTTCAAATTTGAAGCCCCTAAGGATAAAATCACTCAACTGAACATCACGGCGAAATTGAAATACAGGAAAATAGATCAGTATTTAGTCAATTATTTGTTTGGAGATGATTCGGGAATCACCACGCCGATTACTGTAGTGTCGGAAGACTCAAAATCAATTGTTGTAGAACACCACAACAGTGAAAGCGCTAATGATCTTTCACAAAATAATCGTGCTGAAGAAGTTAATGACCAATTCGCAAAGTCAAATCCTGTTACAGAAACGGTAAATTAATAATGGCAAAAAGAACAACGAAGAGAAGGAGGAGATTGACTTTTACCATCGTTTTAGGAACGGTTTTCATAGGCGTTTTAATCGGTTTTTTTATGCATAGATCCAGCAAAAAAGAAACCTATACTCCAGGAGAGAAAATCGAAGGGCTGACCTCTGAGCTTACGCGAAACCTTCCTGATAATTATCCTAAAGTACGCTTCTCCGATGTGACAGAAGAAGTCGGCATTCAGTTCCATCATTTTCCCGGAGTGCGAAGTATTCAGCTTCCGGAAGATATGGGTTCCGGTGCAGCATGGGGCGATTACGATAATGACGGCTGGGAAGATCTATATATATCCAATTTTTCCGGTTCGTTGGAGCTTTCTGAAGAAGAGCTTCAGAATTCCACCACTCATTCGCAATTATACCATAACAATCAGGATGGCACATTTACTGAAGTCAGCACAGAAGCTGGAGTCGACCTCAGGGCCTGGGCCAATGCTTGTGCCTGGGGGGATTATGACAATGATGGATGGTTAGATCTGTTTGTTTCCACGTATGGCAAAAACTATTTATATCACAACAATGGAGACGGTACATTTAAAGATGCCGGTCAACAGGCAGGGATAAGTCAATACGATAACTATTGGGCAGGAGTCACATGGGGAGACTATAATTTGGATGGCTTTCCGGATATTTATGTCTGTGGCTATGTCAATTATCAAACCTCTGCAAATCGCGGGGTGACCTTGCAATACAACGCCGAAGTACCTACAAGCATCAATCCTTCTTCTTTTAAACCCATCGGAAATCTGCTGTTTCATAATAATGGAAATGGAACGTTTTCTGAGATAGCTGAAAAAGTAGGCATACTTAATGAATCCGGCCGAAGCCTTTCTGCCGCCTGGTGTGATTTTGATGATGATGGTTTGCCTGATCTATACGTAGCCAACGATGTATCGGACAACGCATTGTATAGAAACAAAGGTGATGGAACCTTTGAGGATGTCAGCTACACCTCTTTTGTCGCAGATTATCGCGGCGCCATGGGTATTGGCGCAGGAGACTGGGACAATGATGGTGATTTCGACATGTTCATTACGCATTGGATGGCACAGGAAAATGCCTTGTACAGCAACCTGATGGCACAACTTAATACAAAAGATATCTCTGCTGCAAACAGGATAAAATTTATGGATGAAGCAGACCGCTATGGGTTGGGACAAATAGCGCTGAGTTTCATTGGCTTTGGAACCTTTTTCTTTGACTATGACAACGATACCAAACTGGATATTTTTATCGCTAATGGAAGCACTTTTCAAAAACGCGACAATACTATTGAACTTATCCCTATGAAAGATCAGCTACTATGGAACGGGGGATCAAAGGAAGGATTCTTCGATCTATCAACAGTTAGTGGAAATTATTTTGCTGAAAGCTTTGTGGGCAGAGGGACGGCCTATGCTGACTATGACAATGATGGAGATTTGGATGTTTTGGTGGTCAACAACCTTGGTCCGGCTAAGCTGTTAAGAAATGATGGAGGCAATAAACAACATTGGATTAAGCTGAAACTAGAAAAAAACCATAGCAACAAATTTGCACTTGGCACAAAAATCAGATTGGTTTCAGGGCAAACGCAACAGGTACGACAAGTCGGGTCCCAAGGCTCCTATTTTTCGCAAAACAGCCTTATTCAGCATTTTGGCCTCGGTGGGCGTTCCAAAATTGATACGCTTGAAATCACCTGGCCGGGAGGCACGAAACAAGTAATGCAAGACCTGGTCTCCAACCAGCTGATAACTGTTACCGAAAAGGAATAAAAAGCAACATAAGTCCATGAAATTCAACAAATTTATCCTCCTATATTTTATCCTTTTCTCAGGTATAATTTTTTCATGCTCACCGAAAAAGTCATCAGAAACCGGCGCAGACAAAACCGACACCATCCAGGTATCTGTAAAAAACAAGAAGATAAAGGCATTTTGGGATACCTATCGCCAAGCTCAGAAATACCGGGTCAGTGGCCAGTGGGAAGAGGCGGCGCTTAATTATGAAAAAGCATTGGAAATGAACAATAAGCATGAAGATGCACGGTTTAATCTCGGAAATATGTACCTGGAATTAAAGCAATATAAGAGCGCCGAAAAATGCTGGTTGATGATCGTTGAAAAGAACCCCAAAAGCACCAGGACACATATGCAGCTCGGACGCTTGTATTTTTCCTTTGAAAGAGTTGAAACCTTCGATATCAATAAAGCAAAGAACGAGTTTTTAATAAGCTCTGAAATCAATAAAGTGGTTACCGGGCCATTAATGCTCCTCGGACATGTCGCTTTAGTGGAGGGCAAAAACAAAACCGCCTCGGCTTACTTTCAGGCTGTGGCAGGTTCGGACACAAAAAATGTAGAAGCTCATTTTTTATTAGGATATCTCTACTGGAAAAACGGGAACTCTGCCAAGGCCGGACAAATGCTGGAAAAAGCCATGGAATACTCCGCCCCGGAAAAAGCAGTAAAGGGAGTCCTTTCTGAAGGCGATACCAAAGATGGGGTTTCTTTCCTGAGGCCAATCAATGAATCTGTTTTTCATGAGTATTTCAAAAACCTCTACGCATTACAAAGCAAGGATGTTCAGCTGCAAAAAATTTATCAGGGTTTGGATCAGAAAATCTACTTTATCAAAAAACAAATTCAATCCTGATCTGCTTTCAATTATCCTTTCAGGTCTTTAGGTCCAGGCATTTTTAATCTTATCTATCATTTAATCACAAAAATTATAGATCAGACATTTTAACATAAAAAAAGCTGCCAATATCTGACAGCTTTTTTATTTATAATATAAAATTTTATGCTATTACAATTCCCTCGGTGACTTACCCTGTCTCCAGTGTTCTTCGATTTTTTCCAATGACACTCCTTTTGTTTCAGGAATATATTTGAATCCCCAAATCAGACCAAGGATACCAATGACGCCAAACATCCAAAATACTTCAGCTTCGCCAAGAACATTCATCATTTTAAAGAATGTCCATACAACTAATGTGTTGAAGCCCCAGTTAGAAAGCGATCCTATTGATGCGCCTAAACCTCTCACTCTTGTTGGGAATACTTCTGTAATGATCAACCAACCCAGTGGTCCTAAACTTATTGCAAAGAAAGCAATATAAACCAACATTGATCCTACAAGCAACCATTTTGACATCTCACCTAATTGATCTTGCAAGGCAAAACCAAGCCCCATGAATACCAGAGAAAATATAATCCCTGTAGTGCCAATAAAATATAATTTTCTTCTTCCAAGCCTATCAATCAGATATAAAGAAAGAATGGTGAACAACACATTGATAACGCCCACGCTTACAGAAGCCCATATTGCAGCTTCGTTACCTACAAAACCTGCTTTCAGGAATATCATTGGACTGTAGTAAATCACGGTGTTGATACCCACGAACTGTTGGAAAAACATGATGCCTGCAGCAATGATCAGCGCATTTCTCATCCAAGGCTGAAATAATTCTTTCCATCCGGCTTGATTTTCATCTTTAGCAAGCTCTTCTTTCATTGATGCGATATTCGCATCAATCATGGCAGGATCTTCAATCATCTCCAATACTTTTCTGCCTTCCTCTTCACGGCCTTTGCTCATTAACCAACGTGGTGTTTCGGGCAAGAATATCATCCCCACAAACAATATTATGGCAGGAATAATCCCTACATAAAACATCATCCTCCAACTTTCCACATTGTCATTATCAGCAATAGCACTATCACTAAGATAAGAAGCCAGAATACCAACCGTGATCAATAATTGAAACATAGATACAAGGGTACCTCTTATCTTGGTAGGCGAAATCTCGGCGATATAAAGGGGTACCGAAAATGAAGATACTCCAATCGCGAGGCCAAGATATAACCTGGAAATCAGTAACTGATTTACATTAGGAGCCCAACCAGACCAAAAAGCACCGGTCGCAAAAATAAATGCTGAAATCAAGATCACCTTTTTCCTTCCTAATATATCCGTTACCCTTCCTCCAAATAGAGCACCTATAACAGCCCCTATCAATCCAAAAGCAGTAACGTTTTCAATCTGACTTTCCGTTAGATTGAAATCCATCTCTAAAAATGGAATGGCACCGGAAATCACTCCCGTATCAAATCCGAATAGCAATCCCCCCGTTGAGGCAATAGCGGCAATTACTATTACTAAATTTTTGTTTTGTTTTTTTTCTGACATGTTCTCCAGGTTTAATTTTTATTTTATTGATTCGTTGTCTTTAAAAATTTTGGGTCAATGAATGTTTTATATAAAAATGTTGAATTTTTATGTTCAATATCAACATCACATTTTAAAAGCGCATTCAATTGGCGGCTAAATATATAAAAAATTATACAAATGCGATTTTAAATAATTAGCAGATTGCTAATTATTTATTTCTAAATCAGTTTTAGTGCTATTCATGATGAAATTATTGATGAAATTATTTTATCTATCTGTCAAAATATTAAATTGCAGAACTTTTTGTTTAAAGTAACTATTGAGATAATCTTGCATTTTTCCTCTCAATAGGAAAGATCGTTAGTTTGATGCAAATAAATATGATTCGAAAATGAAACGAAGAGACTTTTTAATAACATCATAGGCATTTGCTGCGACAAGCATGCTTTCATTTACTCCGACTTTTGCAGCGAATAATAAGTCATTTGGCGTTCAATTATATTGGTTAAGTATAGATTTCTTCAATTT
>JAUUZS010000018.1 GCA_030589835.1 Cyclobacteriaceae bacterium | reverse complement strand
CGACCTAAAATATGCACTCACAAGTAACCTCACCATGGATGTTACCCTAAACACTGATTTTGCACAGGTAGAAGTGGATGACCAAATGGTAAATTTGACCAGATTTTCATTGTTTTTTCCTGAGAAAAGACAGTTTTTTCTGGAGCGTTCAAGTATTTTTACCGTTAAGACCGGTTATCTCGACCAGCTTTTCTACAGCCGGAGAATCGGAATATACGAAGAAGATATTGTTCCGATCTATGGAGGTGTCCGGCTCAATGGGCGGGCAGGAAAATGGGACTTTGGTTTTATGGACATGCAAACTTCCGATCATGATTATTATAACAGCGACGAAGATTATATTGAGCGAATTGAATCAACAAACTATGGAGTACTGAGGGCCAGGAGGCAGGTTTTTAATGAGCGGAGTTATCTGGGGGCGATGATGACCAGCAAGATCGATATCAATGGAAGCTATAACATAAATACAGCCCTGGACCTGATCTACAATCCTTTCGGAAATGATTATATAACCGCCAATTACGTGCAAACCTTCGACAGCGAGGTAATTAATACTGATCAACTTTTCGACCACGGCAAATTTTTTATTAACTGGGAAAACAGATCAAATGTAGGCTTAAGTTATGATGTATTAATCTCCAGGGCAGGTCAGTATTATGACCCTCAAATGGGATTTGAAATGATGGAGGATTATTCAAGGGCGTTTGCCTCGGTAAGTTATGGCTGGGTGTACAACCAACCGGAAATAAAAATGCTAAGCCAGCAAATCACCATGTGGTCATGGCTAAATAAAAGAAATTACGACATGGCAACGGACATCTCAAAAACCTCTCTGGTATATGCCCTGGCAATGAAAAATGGCTACCGTACCCGGTTTACCCTGACGCATTCATACGATAACCTCGACGAACCCTTTGAGCTTTCAGACGACCTTATTTTTGAAAACGGAACGTATAATTACACCAGCATAGAAGCCGGTATAGGCACTCCTTCCAACAAATTACTCGCATTACGTGCTGGGCTTGCAGCAGGTCAATACTATGATGGCACCATGATAACTTTTGGCCCTGCAGAGCTGACAATGAGGCCCTCAGCCAGCATGAAGTTCAGCCTGGATTATCAATATAGCCAGGTAGATGTTAATGCAAGAGATCAGCATTATAATGCCCATCTTGCCCGTTTTAAAACAGAATTTACCTTTACCACCAAGCTTTCACTACTCATGTTTTTTCAGTATAGCAGCGATGAGAAGTTTGGCGTTAATAATGTTCGTTTCCGATACAATCCAAAAGAAGGAAATGATCTTTACCTGGTGTATAATGGCGACTACAACACACAACTGGATCGTGAAATCCCTCAGCTGCCGCGAAGTGAAGCCAACACGCTCTTATTGAAATACACCTATACATTTATTTGGGGTAAATGATAGCCTCGGACAGTCCCCTATGGCATAAGTAAAACATTCAGGCAAAGTGGCATTCATCAAGGTGCATATACATTTTTAATTTGGGTGCCCGGGCTGGCTGTCGCTACTCGCCGGCAATCCCTCAAACCCACTTCGGGCTCACACAAACCGCTCCATCCTTGGCACGAAGCGGTCAAACTGCACAATGCTTGACAAACAACCATCTTGCCTCGTCCTTTTTAGCATTGGGTACCTCCAGCCATGACAAATACCTATTGCCCGTGAAGAGGCGGCAACAATTTTCGGAATAAATTCCTTAAAAAGAGTCTGTCCATAAACTTGGTGTCTGGTTCAGAAAGTTTGCTATCAAGGCTTGCGTAGCCCGAAAAATGTGAATTTACATTTCGTAAATGATCATTTTGAGAGCAAGCGTAACGCAGATAGCAGACTTTATGGACAGACATTAATTAGCCCCTGAAAATCAAATGCATTATTGTCCAAAAGATGTGAAAAGTGCACATTTTTTAGCGATGTCATAATGATTTCTTTCCTGTCGGGATATGTTTCTTCCCAATCGTTCAACATTCCCTTAATGATTTGACGTTGTAACTTTGGTTGAGCACCGCACAGATTACACGGAATAATCGGGAATTCACGCAGCTCGGCATATTCCTGAATCTGTGCTTCACGGCAATAAATGAATGGACGAATTACCTTGAGCAGTTTATCGTCAGTGTCATATATCGGAGGCATTGCCTCCAGCTTGCCACCAAAGAAAAGGTTAAGAAAAAAGGTTTCCAGCACATCTTCACGATGATGTCCCAGGGCAATTTTATTGGCTCCAATGCTTTTTGCATATTCATAAATTGTACCTCTGCGTAACCGGGAACAGAGACTGCACATGGTTTTATTTTCACCTAATTTTTCGCGGACGATTTTGTAGGTATTCTTTTCTAATATTTTATATGGGATACCATAGTGCTCCAGAAATTCAGGAAGGATATGCTTTGGGAAATCGGGCTGTTTTTGATCTAAATTAACGGCAATTAATTCAAATTTTTTTTCACTGCCTTTTTGGATATTTACCAGCATATCCAGCATCGTATAGCTGTCTTTCCCGCCGGAAAGGCAAACCAGTATTTTGTCCCCTTCGTCAACTATATTAAACGCCTCATCAACCTTCCATACAGCGCGCCTCAAACCGCGCACTAACTTCATATGTGATTTTTCCAGCAAATTTATATCCATACCAATTCCTATTTAGTGTCTGACTATAAAGTCGGTGTCTGGTTCAGAAAGTCTGCTATCAAGGCTTGCGTAGCTCGAAAAATGTGAGTTTACATTTCGTAAATGACCATTTTGAGAGCAAGCGTAACGCAGATAGCAGACTTTATGGACAGACACTATTTAAGCTTGCTAATATATGGTAAATAGTGGTATTAAGAGAAATGAATGGATTTGATGAAAAAAAAATTAATTTTTTCTGGAATCATGAAACATTTTTGATTTAAATCGGTTTATATTTTTAGATGCGCCTAAAAAAATATTTATACAGACAGAATATTTGGTTTTGATATAACGAATGTTATATTTGCATAGCAGGGGTAATTAATTTTAAATGACTTAAAAATGATATTAGATATATTTAAAAAGAAAGGAAATAGTATCCTTAAAGAATCTAAAGCAATACTTTCGGAGTTAATTCCTGGCCAGAAAGGGACAATAAAAAGCATCGCAGCGGATTGTTTTGGTATTGAGCGCCAGCGATTAATGGATTTAGGATTTGTACCAGGCTCTTTAGTGGAAGTAGAAATCAGCAGTCCTTTTAATGATCCAACAGCCTATCGCATTAAGGGAGGATTAATAGCCTTAAGAAAAAGTCAGGCAAGTAAAATCCAGATTTCGGCAATCTAAAAGCCCTTGAATGTCCCCCTCAAAAATTGATCCTTCGCATAAGAACTGTGCAGACTGCCCGATACACGATAAAATATATCTTGAAAAACTTGGCGTAAATGCTGCGAATTCTGATTATATAGTTGCATTATCTGGAAACCCTAACACCGGGAAAAGCACGATATTTAATGCATTAACAGGACTTAAACAACACACCGGCAACTGGACGGGAAAAACCGTGGCACGCTCTGAGGGCAGCTTTTTTTTTCATGACAGCAAATATAAAGTTATTGATCTGCCCGGAACATATTCGCTGATATCTTCTAGCCTGGAAGAAGAAATAGCCAGAAATTTTGTGCTTTTCGGAAAGCCCGACGTAACGGTAGTTGTAGTTGATGGCACGCGCCTGGAGCGCAACCTGAACCTTGTGCTACAAATGCTGGAAATTTCTTCACGGGCAATAGTTTGTGTCAATTTGATAGACGAAGCTAAGAAAAAAGGCATCCAGATTGATGCAAAAATCCTTTCACATGAATTGGGTGTTCCGGTGGTATTGACAGCGGCAAGAGACCAGACGGGGATTTATGACCTTTTGACTGGCATAGAAAAAATTGCCACTTCCACTCAATCCCTCAAGCCCAAAACTATATATGATTTTCCCGCAGAGATCGCCTCACCAATTGATGAATTGAATGCAGTACTGGAGAAGGAGTTTCCGGGGTTGCCAAATTCAAAATGGCTTTCAGTAAGGCTTCTTGATCAAGATAATAGTATTATTGAATCTTTGGAAAACGGAGAGCTGATAAAAAATTATTCCAGTTCCGGTAGGTCAGGAGAGGCCGCTTCTGAGCCCAATGCCAGGTTGGTTTTAGAATCCGCCAAAAAAATTAAAGCGCAATTGCCAGGGGATTTTCATGATAAAATAGTAGAGCGAACATTTCATGAAGCGGAGAAAATAGCTGATAAATCTATCTTGAAACTTGGGGAAAAGCGTCGTTTTGACCTGGATCATTTTCTTGACAAGATATTCATGGGTCCATTATTTGGGTATCCGGTCATGTTTTTGCTTTTCGCATTTATGTTCTGGCTGACGATTGCTGGTGCCAATGTGCCATCCGCATTGCTCTTTGATTTGCTGGTGGGGTACATTCATCCACTACTGAAAGGGGCAGCCGAAGCACTTCATTTCCCGTGGTGGTTAAGTGGTTTTTTAATTGATGGAATGTATTTGTCTACCGCTTGGGTGATAAGTGTGATGTTACCTCCAATGGCCATATTTTTCCCGATGTTCACCCTGCTGGAAGATTTCGGATATTTACCCAGGGTCGCCTTCAATATGGATAATCTTTTTAAAAAAGCCGGTGCTCATGGCAAGCAGGTCATGACGATGATGATGGGGTTCGGCTGCAATGCTGCCGGGGTGGTGGCCACCAGGATCATCGATTCGCCAAGAGAAAGGCTTATCGCAATAATTACCAATAATTTTGCCATTTGTAATGGGAGATGGCCAACCCAGATTTTGGTGGCTACGATCTTTATTGGCGCCTTGGTCCCTGCACATTTGGCGGGATTTGTTTCGGCAATGGCCGTAGTAGGTGTAGCTATATTTGGGGTATTCCTGACGTTTGTGATTTCCTGGGGCTTATCAAATACCGTATTAAAGGGAGAACCCTCGGTCTTTAGCCTGGAGCTCCCTTCGTATCGTATTCCTAAGTTTTGGCAAACATTATATACTTCATTGATCGATCGCACCTTATTTGTGCTTTGGCGAGCCATCGTATTCGCCCTTCCTGCAGGAGCTATTATCTGGTTGATTTCCAATGTAAATATTGGTGGCGATCCAATTGCTGCACATATGATTAACTCCCTGGAGCCTATCGGATGGTTCCTTGGATTAAATGGAATTATTCTTGTTGCCTATGTTGTGGCGATCCCGGCCAATGAAATTGTAATCCCCACTATTTTAATGCTTATCGTGTTGATGACCGGAAGTCAGGAGAATGCCGGAGGGGCAGGAGTAATCTTTGAGACAGATTCTATCGACTCACTGGAGTCAATCCTTAAAAATGGGGGATGGACCCTTTTGACTGCCATTAACCTGATGCTTTTTAGTTTAATTCACAATCCATGTAGTACTACGATTTTTACCATTTACAAAGAAACCAAAAGCCTGAAGTGGACCCTTGTATCTACTTTTTTACCTATTGTTTTAGGGATATTGCTAACCGCTTCAATCGCCTTCATTTGGCGGTTTTAGAAAAATAGTTAATTAGAGCCTCATCTCTGGTAGTTTTACTTTTTTTGGCAAAATATAAATATTGATTCAGAGGATTTCTCATTCAAAGTTTGAATAAAGTTGAACTGATAGAGGGATTAGACAAATCAATCTTTCATTAATCTTTTACCGATCTAATATCAATCCCTTACTTGTCCTGATTAAGGAAATCTATTTTCGCCTACCTTTTTAGCCTTTTAGAAATGCTGAGTAAATTTCCTGCAACGATCAAAAGCGCACCCATGATTTTTTGTGGTGGCATGGGCTCCTTCAGCCAGAAGTAACTAATCAGCATAGTCATTGGGATAATCAGATAAAAAATCAGGCTTGACACGGTAGTTGATACCCTTGTCGTCACGCGCACCCAAAGCGAATGCGCAATGAATGTACCTGGAATAGCCAGGTATAATAAGGCCCACCAATCCGATGATTCGAGTTGCCAATCTGTCCAGGGTATAAAAAACATAAAAACAATCCAGGCAAAAAAGAACTGCCCGAATATCCTGGTTCTATCAGGTATAAAATGATATTTTTGATGCAGTATTGGCAAGAGGGCAAAGCAAAAGCCACTTACAATACCCAGCATAAGGCCTGTGGTCGTGCTATTGGAAAAGGAAAATTCAGGTACGATCAGAAAGGTCCCCAAAATAGCAAGCACTAAAGCAAGCAGGTCGAATATTCCGGGTTTGTCTTTTCGAAAAGCCCATCCCAAAAATATCAAGTGTATCCCATAGGTTGAAATGCCTAAAATTCCAATAGATGCTGTAGCTTTTTTTATACTCAGAAAGTAGGTGACCCAATGTACCGCAAAAAGAATTCCAATGGCAAGTAATGGGAGTATCATCGTCTTATGGAGTGGCCGGCCATTCTTATGAGAAATAAAAAACAGGCTGATTAGCATCGTAGCGATTGTCAAACGGAATAGGCCAATGGTAAGCGGATTTGCGGAGGTAAATTTGATAAACACAGGAACACCAGCCATCAATATCAGTGCTGCGGCAGCTTCAATTCCCGGTTTAATATTTGTATCTTCTTGTTCCAAGTATACTTCTTTTAGTGAGGCTCCAAAAATTGAAAGATAATGGCTAATAGAGCAGATAAAAAATATTTTTAAAAAATTAATTTTCCCATCTATCCACGCTTACGGGCATCCATCAATATTTATTTCCGCTATTATGTAGTTTTCTGTGATCTGGATTCGTCGATCATTAGATTTAGTAAAAATTTAATATTAACCTAACATTTAGTGCCATGACCAAAGCAACACGTATTCGAATTGCATTCATTGGCTTCCTCTCCTTGATGTTCATGATCAATGATATTGAAGCACAAACCATTACAATACCTAGGACACCTAGTCCTGAAGCGGAGGTGAGCCAGACCCTTGGCTTATCGAAAGTTACCGTCAAATACTCGAGGCCATCGGTGAAAGGGAGAAAGATATGGGGCACTCCAATAGCACATTATGGTTATATAAATATGGGATTCGGGCCAGCAACTGCAGCCCCCTGGAGAGCAGGAGCGAATGAGAATACCACCATTACATTTTCCGATGATGCTACGATCCAGGGAAAAACAATCCCTGCCGGGACCTATGGGTTATTTATAGGCATTCACGAGGCAGGTACTGCTGACATTATTTTTTCTAAAAACGCGACATCGTGGGGAAGTTATTTTTATAATCAGGAAGAAGACCAGCTCAGAGTGAAGGTAAGCACAACAGAAATAGATCACACTGAGCGATTGACCTTTGATTTTGTCGATATTAATGCCAACTCGGCCTCTGTGGTCTTGGATTGGGAGAAGAAACGATTCCCTTTCAGGATTGAATTTGCGGTAGATGAAATCGTTCTCGCCAATGCCAGGAACGAGTTGAGATCCGTAACAGGTTTTGGCTGGCAGGGGTATATGTCCGCCGCCAGGTATTGTGTTCAGAAAAACATCAACCATGACGAGGCATTGGTTTGGATCAATAAAGCCATTGCAAATACTAAAAACTTTAATACAGTGCTTGTAAAGGCGCAATTGGTTGAGCAAATGGGAAAACCAAGCAGTGCGCAATACGATGAAGCAGCCTCACTTGCAAATAATGCGCAGTTAAACTTTATGGGTTATACTGTAATGGGAAAAGGAGACCATGAAAAGGCACTGGAATATTTCAAGTTAAATACGGAGAAAAATCCACAAAATGCAAACGTATTTGATAGCCTGGGTGAGTGTTATAAAACTATGGGTGAGCAAAAAAAAGCCATCAAGGCATTTAAGAAATCATTATCCCTCGATCCTCCAGCAAACGTGAAAGCCAATTCAATAAAGTTGCTTAAGGAAATGGGAGTAGATACTTCTGAATATGAAAAGGCAGGTTAATGGGATATTGAAGTCGGAAAATGTAACATGATTTGGCTTGTTTTGTGCGTTGATCGGACCGAAAATAAATCTTTATGATATTTTTTTAGGTTAGCGATGTAGCATTTACTAAATTACGCAGGAATAAAGTTTTAGTTAAAAATAATCCAATCTTTTAATTTCACAATCATTTGTTACACTTCATTCCTTTATCCGGAATAAAAAAATAAATAGGTAAATTACAAGTTATTATTTTGAACTAGATGCTACTATCAATTATTTATTATTTTAAAAAGTTAAACAATGCAAGGAACAGTAAAATTCTTTAATGAAACCAAAGGTTTTGGATTCATTAAGCCAGACGATTCAAGTGAAGATATCTTCGTGCATTCCTCAGGCCTAATTGACAAGATTCGTGAAAACGATAAGGTTGAATACGATATGGAAAGAGGACAAAAAGGTATGAACGCTGTAAACGTAAAGATAGTAGACTAAATTTAGTTTATGTATTGACTATCATTAAAAAGGCCATCTTAAACGATGGCTTTTTTAATGTCCAATAAAATATGATTGTAACGTCCTAAAGGCCAGATTGGCCAATAAAAAGTAGATGCAAATTTGCATTGTCTTTACCCTCCAGCCACGGTATTTAGTAAGCGAAGAATGAAAAATGCTATCGACATTTCATCGCGATTTATCGAATTGAAATTTTATCATTTGCAAATTTTAGTATATTTGCCCTCGTGAAAATCGTATTATACGCTATATCTTTATTGCTATCATTTTTTATGGTAGTACTTCATGAGGTGATTCCGCATCACCATCATGAGAGCGTGGCGAATGAATCCTCTTTTCATCAACATGATGAAACTGGCCATCATCACCATCATACGCATGATCATTACGATTTACCACATGATCATGAAAAGGATATCCCGACAGATGATCAGCATGATCATGATTTCCCACAACATTATCATCACTTTGCCACAGATGATTTTGACTTAGTCAGGGTTGCAAATTATATTGAATCGCCAAATCAGCAAGCGCTGGACTTTGCTTTATCTGAATCCATTACAAAGCAATTTCTCCGACCTCCAAATATAACCTACCAAACAGATAATATATCCTTTCTCATAAATCCGCTTTTTAGACCCGGAGCAATTGCATTACGCGCGCCTCCCCGCTTAACCTAATCCAGTGTTAAGTTAACAATCCATTTGTCGGGTCAAATTTTGCTCTTTTTGCACATGGCTACTTTAAAAAATAGGTATAGCTCTGCTATTCGTTTATTTTTTGAATTGTCTGTAGTAAAAAATTAATCTTCTTCCCCTGCATGGTCAGTTGACTTGACACGCTAGCTAGAGTTTGTCCATATTGTCCGATTTCTGCGTTACGCCTGCCTAGCCGGCAGGCTGGCGTTTTTCAGAAACTTCGCAAGCCCTGCCTACCGGACAGGCAGGCTTGATCTCGAACATTCTGAGCAAACTCTGACCTGGTCGACAGACTTTAGCTAAGCCCTGATTTTTAGTTTGATTTTTGTTAACCCTATAATTTATTTCTACTATGAAACGATTAATTTATTTACTTGCATTTACCTCTTATGTTGGTTTTATGTCCTTGTCATGTACTTCAAAATCCGATAAACATGATGATACTGAGCATTCACATGAAGAAGGAGACCATTCGCATGGTGACGATGACCACTCTCATGATCATCCGGAACAAGAAGAATTTGTTGTGGGCGATTCAACTTCGACTGAGGAACATGATCACGATTATAATCATGAACATGATATTGACCATGAGCATTAATTTATAAAGCCCCGGAGCAAAATGTTTTGGGGCTTTAGCCTTAATAATGCAAGAGTTTTCTTCATGTGGAGATAGGGTTCGCCCAATGGCGGATTCACCTGGCTGCATGACCAATGTCAATTAGTTAGGTATAAAGACCTGACAGGTTTGCCAATTAAATATTGAGAGAGCGCCGCAAATTGGCAAGCTTATTTTAAGCTAAAAAACCTGTCAGGTCTTAACTTATTTATATTGGTCGGCAAGGCAGGCCTAATTTCTAGAATAATTATTTCCTGCAATATGCAGGTTAAACATATCATTATGAATAAAATATCATTTTTAAACTATATACTTGCGGCTTTACTTTTAGGTAGTTGCAATATCAATCAAGGATCGGGAGGGCATACCCATGATGTGGTCGGAGGCAGTGAAAGCCATGCCCCTCATGCTCCGGAAACTACAGTCCTGAGTTACACCCTTTTTGCTCATGACTATGAGTTGTTTGTGGAATTTCCTCCATTGATAGTGGGTCAAACGAGTTCTTTTGCAGTGCATTTTACAAATCTTGCCAACTACACCCCTGTCTCTGAAGGTAAAGTTACGGTAAGCATAATTAAAGCTGGGAAAGGACTAAGAAATTCGGTTGATGCCCCTTCTTCTCCAGGAATATTCCGACCTGCCTTACAGCCAAAAGTAGCCGGTATATACCGCCTGTTATTTGAATTGGAAAATAATCAAGGCAAGGAGACCTTTGAAATTCATGAAATTGAGGTTTATGCAAATACTGAAACAGCCGAATCATCTGTAATCAGTTCCGATAGTGGCGATGAAATAATCTTTTTGAAAGAGCAGGCTTGGAAGACTGACTTTAAAACTCAGGAGGTAGCCGAATCATATTTTCATTCGGTCATCAATACCTCCGCAAAGGTAAAAATACAACCCCGGTCAGAAAAAGTGCTCAATGCGCCATATACAGGACAGGTGAGCATGACTGTTATGCCTGGCGAATCTGTGCGCAAAGGGCAAATCCTTGCCATCATAACAGGAGCAGGAATGGAGAATAACCTAAGCGTTAAACTCAGTGAATATCGTCTTGCCTATGAGAAAAGTAAAGCAGATTATATCCGAACAAAACCTTTGGCCGATAAGAACATTATTTCACAAAAAGATTTTCTTGACATAAAGTCTCTACATCAACAGGATTCGCTGCGATATTTTCAAATAGCACAGCATATTTCTAATAATGGATTAAATGTAAAAGCGCCCTTTGATGGTTTTATTTCAGAAATTTTTATTGAGAACGGTAGGTATCTGGAAACAGGCTTGCCTATCATTAAGGTAAGTAAGCAAAATCAAGTGCTTATTGAAGCCTATATAAATCAGTCAGATTTCCAATTGGTGGGAGGCATCTTTGACGCTCACTTCAAGCTCCCATCAGAAAACCAAACCATTACACTGGATCAACTCAATGGTAAAATCAAGCGGACGATTGCCAAGGTGAATCCCGGCTCAAGCAAAATTCCTGTTCTTTTTACAGCATCGAACAATGATTTATTGTTTCCGGGCATGTATCTCGAGGCTTTTATTATGACCAATCCAAAAGAAAATGCCTTAACGGTTCCGCTTTCATCAATTATTGAAGAGCAGGGACACTATTTTGTTTTTGTACAGTCGGGAGGTGAATCATTCCTGAAACGGCAGATTCAGCCGGCCAATAATGACGGGCTAAATGTGGAAATCATCAGTGGATTGCAAAAAGGAGAACGAATCGTTACCTGGGGAGCTTATCAGATAAAGCTGGCTGCGATGGCCGGGGATTTACCTCTTCATGGTCATACGCATTAGGATTGAATGAAATTCATGATTCACGCATCGTCATTCAACAATCAGTTTTAATGAACTAAAGAAAATAAAATGTTAAACAACATTATACAATATAGCTTGCAGAACAGGCTCCTTGTAATTTTTATGGCTGTAATACTCCTTTTTGGTGGCAGCTATACGGCAACACAAATGGAGATAGATGTGTTTCCTGACCTTACCGCTCCTTCGGTCGTGGTACTGACCGAAGCACATGGCATGGCCACTGAAGAGGTAGAACGACTGGTTACTTTTCCGATAGAAACCTCAGTGAATGGGGCAACTAATGTACGTCGGGTGCGTTCATCATCGGCTACAGGAATATCTATCGTCTGGGTAGATTTTGAATGGGATACGGATATATTTAAAGCCCGGCAGATTGTGAGCGAAAAGCTATCGACCATATCCGAGCGACTTCCGGAGAATGCAGGCAAGCCAACACTGGCGCCACAATCGTCCATTATTGGAGAGATCATGGTCATTACCGTGTCTTCCGATTCCATTTCTCCAATGGAACTACGTACTCTTTCCGATTGGCAGATTCGCAATCGCCTCTTATCCATTGGCGGTGTGTCTCAGGTGGTGGTGATGGGAGGTGAGTTCAAGCAATACATCGTGGAAGCACAACCTGAAAAGATGGATTATTATAATGTGAGCTTTTCAGAGTTACTTGAAGCCTGCGAGCATCTGAATCAGAATGCCACAGGAGGCTTTCTGAATGATTTTGGAAATGAATACGTAATCCGGGGAATCATCCGCACCAACAACCTGGAAGATATTGGGAATTCGGTGGTAAAAATTCACAACGACAGCCCGGTGTCGATCAACGATGTGGCGGAAGTAAACATCGGTGCAGCTCCAAAAATTGGCGCCGGATACCTAAACAGTAAACCTGCTGTGGTAATGACGGTATTGAAACAACCCAATACCAATACCCTTGTGCTCACCGAAAAAATTGATGAGGCCATAGCTGACCTTAAGGAAACGTTACCCTCCCACATACAGATTAGGACAGACGTTTTTCGTCAGGCTGATTTTATAGAAAGAGCAGTAAACAATGTGACTACGGCGCTTATTGAAGGGGGCATATTTGTCATGATCATCCTGTTTTTATTCCTATTAAATTTCAGGACAACCATTATATCCCTCATTGCTATTCCATTGTCCTTGTTGGTTTCGGTCATCGTATTAAAATTTATGGGTCTCACGATCAATACCATGTCACTGGGAGGCATGGCAATTGCCATCGGTTCGCTGGTAGATGATGCCATTATTGATGTGGACAATGTGCTGAAAAGACTTAAGGAAAATGCAAAAATACCCATCGCAGAACGCCTGCCTACGCTCACTGTGATTTACAATGCATCAAAAGAAATCAGGGCATCCATATTGAATGCAACCTTAATTATTATTGTAGCATTCGTCCCCTTGTTTTTCCTTTCGGGGATGGAAGGGCGTATGCTTAGACCGTTGGGGATATCATTTATCGTATCCTTGTTTACCTCACTTGTGGTGGCCATTTCCTTAACGCCGGTGTTATGCAGCTATCTGCTCACCAGTGAGAAGCAACTTTTACAACACGAAACCGGTAGCCGGTGGGTGCGCTGGTTAAACAAAAAGTATGGAAGTGTTTTGACGCATGCCTTGAATTATAAAAAGTCGCTCATTGGATCTGCCGCGGTGCTGTTCATTGGAGCCATGGTGGTGCTATTCAGTCTTGGGCGCACTTTCCTTCCTGAATTTAATGAAGGGATGCTCACCCTTAGCACAGTCAGTTTGCCGGGAATTTCACTGGAAGAAAGCAATAAAATGAACGTCATGCTGGAAAAGGAAATGCTCGATCTAGCTGAAATCACTACCATTGTAAGGCGTACCGGACGTGCCGAACTCGATGAGCATGCGCAAGGGGTGTTTTCCTCTGAGGTGGATATTCCATTTACCTTGAATGACCGATCGAAGGATGCATTTCTTGAGGAATTGCGCAGCAAGCTATCTACCATCAGGGGTATAAACATCACCATTGGGCAGCCGCTGTCGCACCGGATAGATCATATGTTATCCGGCACCAGGGCCAACATTGCCATCAAGGTATTTGGCACAGACTTACAGAAAATGTTTGCTATGGCCAATCAGATAAAAACGAATATCACCGGTATTGAAGGTTTGGTGGATGTAAATGTGGAGCAGCAGGTGGAGATTCCCCAGCTACAAATCAAGCCCAGGCGTGAAATGTTGAAACAGCATGGAATTCCAGTGAATAAGTTTGCTGAATTTATTGACGTCGCCTTTGCCGGAGAAAAAGTATCTGAAGTGTATGAAGGCAATATGAGTTTTGACCTCATTTTACGCTACGACGATAAATATCGGCAATCCATCGAATCGGTAAAAAACACGCTGATCGATACCTACAATGGAAACAAAGTGCCTTTGAAAGAGGTCGCTGATATTGTTTCTGCATCGGGGCCAAACACCATCAGCAGGGAAAATGTGCAGCGCAAAGTTGTGGTCTCTGCCAATGTCTCAGGGCGAGATTTGCGCAGTGTGGTGACCGATGTGCAGGATTATGTAAAAGAAAATATCGTGCTGCCCGAAAACTATTACATCGAATATGGAGGGCAATTTGAAAGTGAGGAAAAAGCCTCCGAATTACTCTTTTACACCTCCCTGCTGGCGATTCTGATTATTTTTATCTTACTGTATTTAGAATTCAGGGACACCGCTATTTCGGCAGTTATTCTATTGAATCTTCCATTGGCATTAATCGGTGGCGTGATCAGCATTTGGGCCACATCAGGCATGCTGAGCATTCCTGCCATTATCGGTTTCATTACCTTGTTTGGTGTTGCCACCCGAAACGGAATCCTCCTGGTTTCTAAATATAATGCCTTGTATGCCCAGGGGGTTCCTTTGCTGCAGGCTATAGTGGAGGGCTCACTCGACAGGCTGAACCCTATCCTCATGACCGCCCTTACAGCGGCATTGGCATTAATCCCACTTGCCTTTACAGGCGATAAACCGGGAAACGAAATACAAAGTCCGATGGCAATCGTAATCCTTGGGGGATTATTTAGCGCTACCCTGCTCAATGTATTTATCGTGCCGGTTGTGTATCATCTTGTGAAATCAAAATCAACAAAAAAATGAAGCAAATACTATATTTAGGTCTCTTTCTGGCTATTGGAATAGCGGGAAATTGCCAAACACTCGATAGTTTGATGCAAAGTATTGAGCAGCACAATCCCCGGATTATAGCACAGCAAAGGTGGCTGGAGGCTGAAAAAACGAAAGCGAAAACAGGTATTTATCCTGATAACCCGGAGCTGAACTATACCTACCTCTGGGGTAATTCGGAGCTGATCGGTTCCCAAAAGGAATTGGAAATCACCCAATCCTTCAGATTGCCGGGCTATTACACTTCAAAATCAGGTGTTCAGCAACTTGCTTACAAACAAAAAGTAATATTCGCCCAGAAAACGGAGATGGAAGTGCTGCATCAGGCCAGGATTACGTACTATACTATCGTAGGACTCATGAAAAAAGAAAGCCTGCTGAACAAAAGAATGGTGGAATCTGAGAAGCTGAGGGCCTTAATGAAGGAAGGATTTGAGCAAGGGGAAATATCCAGGCCTGCGTATGATAAGGCCCGGATATATCATCTGAATATTCAGAATGAACGGAAGCTTATCAGTGGGGAAATACAAATCCAAAAGGAAGCCTTACAGCAAATGAATGGAGGCGTGCCCCTTTCAAACCTGGCTTATGCATATCCTGAAAGCCTGGTCTTGCCCTCTTCGGAATCGATTCTCACTGATCTTCCCGAAAATAATCCGGATATCCTCATGGCGCGCCAAAATGATGCGGTAAATGAGCATCGGGTAAAACTTGAAAAAATGAATAGCCTTCCTGTATTTGAAGCAGGGTATAAATCAGAGGTGTTCCTCGACCAAAAATTACGGGGTATTTATGCAGGCATTCAGATTCCCCTATGGGAAAATAAAAATCAGGTAAAAAAGGCCCAACTCCAGAAAGTATGGGCTCAGGCAAGCTATCAACAAATAGTAAGCGAAATCAACTCCGAGGTGAAATCACTGTATAATGAGCTGGAAACCACTTACGTGAATTATATGGAAATGAAAGAGATCCTGGAGTCCGTGCAGCTAGCCCAAAGCAGTTATGAGGTGTTGCAAGCCGGGCAAATCTCCTTTCCTGAATACCTTGTTGAAGTTCAGTTCATGTATGAGAGTCAGGAAAATTATTTGGAAACCGAGAGAAGGTTTTTCGTATTATGGAGTGAACTGGCATTAAAGCAAGGACTAAAGCATGTCACACCATAAGCACAAATATCATGAACGCAAAACCATGTGGGTAGTCATTCTGACTGCCATAACCATAGTGGTTGAAATTGCATTTGGACTGATAACCAATTCGATGGGCTTATTGACCGAAATCACTGGCATGGTCTGACCGAAATAACCAGCAACCGTAGTTTATGCAATCTTAAACTCTCCTTCAAGTAATTCAACATTAAAATTCACCTTAGCTTTTAATGCTCTAAAAACTCGCAAAATTGTCTCAATCGTTACGTTTTTAGCATTTCGTTCAATCCGTGATATTTGGGATTTCTGTACTCCAATCAGTTCTCCTAATTGAGATTGTGTCAAATGTCTCTCTTTACGTGCTTGTTTTATCATTTCTCCCAATAAATCAAGTTTAAGTTCATATTCGTAATTGTCCCGTTTTTCAGTACCAACTTTTCCTAAATACTTATCTTTTGTCTCGTCTAATGTGTAAATTCTCAATTTAGTATTTTTCATGACTGTCATTTTTTAGTTTTTTGCTTAAAATACTGTTTCATAATCGCTTTT
>JAUUZS010000320.1 GCA_030589835.1 Cyclobacteriaceae bacterium | reverse complement strand
TTTACCGTCATCTTTTCCAGGTATTCTTCAATTTTAGAATGGAAACTTGGGGTACGCAGCATTTTTGAATCTGAAAAATCAAAATTGTCGAAGTAATGGGCTTTATAATAGGTATACCCAAAATTCGCATCCAGAACTTCGCCATTTGCATCTTTGGGCGCTTCGGGAACTTCAATAGCTATAGTTGATTTGATAAATTTCACCGCAAAAGTCTCTGGGTATTTTTTCATGATCTCAGCCCGGTATGCTTTAACGTCAGCATCAATTTCCTTTAGCTGATCTGTGATCTTATCCTTCTCCGTTTCGCTTGCATTCTTTAGCTGTTCGCTCAATGGAGCTGCAAGTTTCTGCTTTTCTCTCATGAATCGCTGAAAACCAAAAAACACTTTATTTTCCAGGGTACCATCTGTTTTCATGTGGTTCACTACGTCAAGGGTATCCGTTTCCAAACTAAATTCTGACTCTGCAACAATCAAATCGAAATACAAATTTTTTGGATTATAAATAAAATAGAGCCCTCCGTCCAGTGGTTTGGTTCCTTCAAAGACGAATTTTCCCTCATCATTGATATTGGCCGTATCAGCGATATATTTTTTATCCCCGTAAGGATAACCTAAATAACATACGTCACCTTTGAAATTATTAATTTTTACTTCTATCCGGTATGCACCGTTCTGGGCGCAAGCTGCTGAGATAACGATCAAATAAATTATCGAAAAAATTTTTATTGCTTTATAATACATATTTATTTATCTATTTCTTTTATGCTTTAACCTCCGTTTAATATTTTTTTGATACGGATAATATTAATACGGTAACCCTACCGATGGTAAAATTTAGCTAATTTCCCTTACCTTAAGTGAGGTGCCACTTTCATCAATTACCTCTACTTTTTTATCTTTCTCAATATACTCTCCCCGGGTAAATGCATCCATAAGTTCGCCATCAATCATGATCTTACCACTCGGCCTTAGTACCGTGTACGTTTTGCCTTTAAACCCCAAATAGGACTTTTCGTTAAAATTTGAGGTAAACCCCTCGCTACTTTTCTGGGTATTCTGCAGCGAGATTCTCCTGAATGCCCGGGTTTGGGTCAAGCGAACACCCCCAAAAAACAATAACAAAACCGAAGCAAACAACCCGGACAAAGTAGTTGCTATCGCAATGCTTATATCACTTCCTTTCACAAACGAAAAATCAAAAAGATCATTGTTTAGCATCACCAGGATCAGTGATCCTACGACTAAAAGGATGCCACCTATGCCTGCAACCCCAAAGCCTGGAATGACAAATACTTCAAGCACGATAAGGATAATCCCGACAACAAACACAATGATTTCCCAGTTTGCTGCCAGGCCATTCAGATAATAAGGGACGAAGTAAAATATTGCAGCAAGGATAGAGGCCATTATAGGGAATCCCACTCCCGGCGATTGCAATTCAAAATATATGCCGCCAACAATCACCAATATAAGAATGCCACTGATAAAAGGATTTAAGAATATCTTTATGATGCGCTCCGCAAGGCTGAGTTCAAATTCCACAATTTCATATTCTTCAATTCCATTCCTTTCCAATATCTCCTCAACAGATTTTACCTCCGCTTCACAGAAATTATGCTTTATCGCCTCGGAAGTGCTAAACGTCAATACATTTCCAGCTTCAGTTATGTTTTCGATCTCAATTTCCTGATCTACCATTGCCTCAGCAATTTGGGGATCTCTTCCCGTTGCTTCTGCGGTCGATCGCATAATGGACCTCATATAAGATTGATACTTGTCGGGTGCAGCCTCTCCTGTTCCTATCACCACCGTCGCTGCGCCGATGCTTGCCCCGGGAGCCATATATATGCTGTCGCAAGCAATGGAGATTAATGCGCCCGCAGAGGCGGCATCTTTATTGATAAAAACCAATATGGGCTTTTCAAATTCAAGCATTCTGGTCCTGATGTCATCGGCGTCATTTACGGCGCCACCATAGGTATCCAGCTCCAGGATGACCAAATCAGCTTCTATTTCCTTTGCCCGGTCCAACGCCAGCTCAGAGTATCTGTTAGTCCTGGGATCAATTTCAGCATCAATTTTCATGAGAAATACTTTCTTCTCATCATCATTAGCGAAGGTATTGGAAACGCTAATTAGCGATACTATAAACAGGAAGCAAAACCGGATAATGTGATTCGTAATTGTTTTCATTGTATACGTTTTTCAATTAACGAACAATGACGAAATAACTTACTCTGTCAGCCCCGCCTCGCCATCAGACGGGCTCATTCTTTTTGCTCCTGATGGCCCCTGCCTGGGGTAGCCAGGCAAACAGATCCTTGCGTAATATACTCCTCCTAAAGCGGACAGGTAGTCGCAATTTTTTTGCCTTATCCGGGGCAAACCTGCTTCGCCGTGAGGCGGAATAACTAAGGCTTTTATGAACAACTTATTTCGACACTGTTCTTAATGCAAAATTAATGGAATAATGCATTATTATATATTTAAGTTGCCGAAAATACTACATGGTAATTCTATCACGTCACGTGGGCAATGCTGTACTAACCATACGTTCAATATAAAAAACCAAGCAATCTCACTGGAATTATATTGTCTGAGCACCGGGATTCTCTAAGCATAACTTCAGACAAAGCATAAAATAAAATTCGCTAATTTTATCCTATTGCGATTTTCTTGAATGTTCCACCTGTTTTTAATGGAATTTCGATATATTTAGCTAGCTAATTTTTAGCCGGAATACAAGGCTCTTTTTAAGGGTGATCAGCAATTTATTGTTGAATATTTTATAATATGCAATGAACATCGCGTAAACTATACGTTGGTCCGTCATCTGACTCCGGTATTTTTGAGCTTTCCGTGGCTTTAGGTAAAGGGAGGCCAATTTCATGCCCTTGGCTATATTGCACTAAAAAATGGCAGAATCGAAATCTTATAAACTGAATATATTTTTAATCATTAAATTGTTAACACATGAATAATTTTAAAACGATCAAATTACTTTTTTTAGGGATTATTACTCTAGCACTTGTTCAATGCACCGCACCCACTGAAGAAAAGGCTGCCCAACAAGAAACGGTTGTGGAGAAAGTTGACAAAGGATCATTTGTCGGACGCTGGGCACTCGAACTCCCCGGGGGAGCTGGATGGTTGGAAATCATGGAAAAAGATGGCTATTTTGATGGTAATATATTGTGGTATGGAGGGAGTGTAGTCCCGGTCAGCAGCGTTATTTTCTCTGACAACGCCATGAAGGTGACCAGTACCAGAGAAGTAGTGCGCGAGCGGGATGAAGATGACAATCCTACTCGCATACAAGGACTTACAACATGGAGGACGTTTTCATTAGTAAATAATAATGAAATGGAAGCCAGAGCCTACATTCCTCAAAATGGGCTTGAGATTGAAATGGTTCATTTCACTGCGAAAAGGCTTCCTGCCTTACCCCCTGCCCCTGACCTGTCTGCTGTGCAACTCGGTAATCCAATCGAATTGTTAAATGCTGGAGATCTTACGGGCTGGAAACTAACAAACGAAGAAAGTGTAAATGGATGGAAAATGGCCAACGGTATATTGACCAATGACCCGATTCAGGAAGAAGGAAAACCTCATGTTCATTATGGAAACCTTCGCACCGAAAATGCATTTGAAGATTTTAAACTAACCCTGGAGGTGAATGTGCCCAAGGGAAGTAACAGTGGCATTTACCTGCGCGGGATTTATGAAGTGCAAGTAGTGGATAGTTATGGCAAGGCCTTAGACAGTCACAATATGGGCGGTTTGTACAGTCGCATTACACCTTCTGAAGCGGCTGAAAAACCAGCCGGGGAATGGCAGGAATTTGATATAACACTATGTAACCATCACTTAACAGTTGTCCTGAATGGTGCCATAGTAATTGATAATCAGCCTGTTCAGGGAGTCACAGGCGGAGCGTTGACATCTGATGAGTTTTCGCCGGGGCCGATTTATTTGCAGGGTGATCATGGCAAGGTTTCATATAGGAACATTGTATTGACCCCGATAGTAGAATAATTTCCGCCTAGATCAGAGCTAAGTCAAGAGTGAGATGTTGGCTTTGTGCCAATAATATCTTCTACTTAAGAGAGGACATCTTTTTGGAAAGATGTCCTCTCTTTTTTACAACTTCATTCTTTTGAAAATGGATTACTAACCAGCGAATGTTACCAGTTTATATATTGGCTTTTGCAGAAGCTTTCTCAGGCAATCTCTATTCCTTTTTCAAAACAGAAAACCGATTCGCATAATCCATCCTTTGATCGTTCCATCAAAAATTGCCTCATCTTTTGGAAATTCAATATGATATGTCCTATACCCAAGGGTGATCAAAAAAGTTTTAGTGAACAAATAGCTGGCACCAACCATGACCTGGTAATCAAATACATTGTCAGGAAAGGCAGGGCCAATATCCGCATATCCTGCAAATTCAATTTTCCGGTGAGGTATATATTTAAAATTTATTCCAACCACAGGATCGACCCAAAGATTATCCCGTTCACCTTCAACAAGTACGCTTCCTGCCAAATTGGTTTTCAACCCTATTTTAAAGTATATAAATTTCAGGCCAAGTAAGGCATCAAATTCAAATTTCGGTTTATTAATTACCCGATAACCCACCCCGACATCTCCTGAAAAATAAGTAAGGTTTATAATGTTATCCTGCAAGACCAATTCCCAGGGGGTAATGGCTTCGGTCTCAAGAATTAACGCGCTAAAATTGAATTGAGTGACTATATGCTCACTTCTGTATTGGCCAGCAAGCATCAATGCAAACTTGATCGAATTATTTATGTCCTTATATCCGACATCAATTTCATATTTAGGAGGTGGGGGAATTGGTGTTAGGGCTGGCACAGGGGGCTTATAAATTGTCCCTTGAAATCCGATTAACCAAAAAAACGGACTAATACGGAAGTCCCAATTGTTCCAGGTAGAATCGATTTTTTGTTTTTCCTGAGCAAATGAAGCCGTGCCGGACCAGAAAAAAGAAAAAATGAGAATATAAAATATTATTATTTTATAATATCTCGCCATATCCAATTTAAGCTTAAAAAACTGAATTTAGACTGAAAAATCCATAAAAGCTAACAAAATGGAATACGAATAGCCCAACGTTACATAAGGTGTACTGTTCATTCATTGACGTTTGAGGCACACATTTAGATCGGTACTCGATAGGTTCTTCTTCCGTACCGAAAAGGTACTTCGCCTAAAAATTAATAAGGTTGTTCATTCCAGTAAAACCTCTAGCACACCCACTTTTGTAGGAGGCGAATTGACCGTGGTCTCACTATCTCCCTGCTCGGTAACTTGCAAATAAACGTGCAACAATTGCTTGTTTTTCCATAGTTCCGTATCATACGAAGGCTCCCACCTACTCATTGAAATGTCATTCAGCGTTTTGATTGTCCAGTCCATATTGTTTGAGATCACCGAAGAGGCAAGGCAAACTTTGTTGCCCAATTCTTCATCTCTGTATATCAAATGCACCTTTTCCTCATTGTTCTTTTGCTCGACTACAATCTGAGGTCTGCTGATCGGAACACTTCGGG
>JAUUZS010000441.1 GCA_030589835.1 Cyclobacteriaceae bacterium | reverse complement strand
CGCCTCACCAATAATAACAGCTTTCCCTCCCCCTAGATTCAACCCGGAAATTGCTGCTTTGTATGTCATTCCTCTGGCTAACCTAAGCACATCATTTAAAGCCTCTGCATCAGAAGCGTAATCCCACATTCTTGTGCCGCCTAATGCCGGACCAAGTACCGTATTGTGAATGCTAATAATGGCCTTTAATCCGGTTTCATTGTCATTACAAAAAACAACTTGCTCGTGGTCATTATTGATCATTTCACTAAATATTTCAAACTCTTTAGCCTCTTTTAAATCATTTGCTTCCATCATGATAAAACATTTTATCGGATTGCCTACTTTTGCATTAAAATATCCGGCAATTTGGATTTCGCAAAAGTACTACTTTTTGCTTTTATTACAATCTGAAAAAGTCCCATATAATTTAACAGAAAAATTATCATTTAATTCTCAGGTGAAAGAACTCAGTTATTTAAATAAATATTTTATAAAGTATAAGGCCTATCTCTTATATGGATTGATATTTATAATCCTTTCCACCATATTTCAAATTTTACCTGCTCAATTAGTTAGATACGCACTAGACCTTGTGGCAGAGAATCTGAGCATTTACAAATCTTTCGAAGGCCTTGAGCTTCAAGATATTTTTTTACAAACGATCAATAAAAGCATTATTTTTTATGGGATTTTAATACTATTTATAGCACTCTTAAGAGGGTTGTTCCTTTTCCTGGTGAGGCAGACGATTATCATAATGTCACGACATATCGAATACGATCTTAAAAATGAAGTGTATAGCCATTATCAATCCTTACCACTAAGTTTTTACAGAAAAAATAATACCGGTGATTTAATCGCCAGGATTTCAGAAGATGTAAGTAAAGTCAGAATGTATATTGGCCCGGCGATCATGTATGGATTAAATATGATAATTCTGGCATTGATTCTCTTGCCGGTTATGTTTTCCATAAGTGTCAAGTTAACCTTATACGCCCTGATTCCTCTCCCAATTCTATCTATAAGTATCTATTTTGTAAACAACATCATCAATAAAAGGTCTGAGGAAATCCAGGAAAGCCTATCCGACCTTTCTACCTTTGTGCAGGAAGCATTTAGTGGAATTAGGGTTCTTAAATCGTTTGCCAGGGAAGCAGATTCTTTGGAGAAATTTACGTCAGAAAGTGATTATTATAAAAAGAAATCTCTTCAGCTCACACAGGTAAACGCGATGTTCTTCCCATTGATCATGTCACTTATCGGATTAAGTACCATATTAACGGTATTTGTAGGTGGCACAGAAGTAATCAAAGGTACATTGTCTATTGGCAACATTGCTGAATTCATATTATATGTAAACTTACTGACCTGGCCTGTAACCGCACTTGGTTGGATAACAAGCATTATTCAACGGGCTGCCGCTTCCCAAAAGCGAATTAATGAATTTTTAAAAGTTAAAAATGATATTGTTTCTGAGCAGAACATTGAAAAAGTAATTGCAGGTCAGATAGAATTTAAAAATGTGAGTTTTTCCTATCAGGATTCCAGTATTGATGCATTAAAAAATATATCCTTTATGGTGAATCCAGGAGAATCCATTGCAATTATTGGGACAACAGGCAGTGGGAAAAGCACTATAGCAAACCTGATTGGCCGCATGTTTGATCCTACTAAAGGGAGTATTTACATCGATGGAATTGACCTCAGACATTACAATCCCACCAAGTTCAGAGATCAGATAGGTTGCGTACCTCAAGATGTGTTTCTGTTTTCAGATACAATTTCAAATAATGTTGCATTTGGGCTGGATAACCTTGATAACAGTAAAACCATCGAAGCTTTAAAACATGCAGACCTCTACGATAACGTAATGGAATTTCCCAGGCAATTAGAAACGATATTAGGTGAGCGTGGCATCACATTGTCCGGTGGTCAAAAGCAACGTTTATCCATAGCCAGAGCTCTCGCAAAAAAACCTCAATTACTAATCCTGGATGATTGCCTTTCTGCAGTTGATACAAAAACGGAGAATAATATATTGAACAGCCTAAAGGAAATAATGGCAGATAAAACTAGTATTATAATTTCGCACAGGGTGTCTTCCGCCAAATTAGCTGATAAAATAATTGTATTGGATGATGGCCATATCATCGAGAACGGAACCTATGATCAACTCATGGCTATTGACAGTATCTTCAAACAACTTTATGAGAAACAACTGGTGAATAAGGAAATAGAAGAAGAATAAAATCCACTTCTAATTAGAGCCTGTCCATAATGTCACAATTTTACAAAATCACAAATAACAATTTTCAAATCACAAACCCGCCCGCCGGCGAGGCAGGCAATCTCCAAAAACCAATCAATTAATAATCAAACGTTTATAAGATTGAAATTTTCAATATTGGAATTTATTTGTGTTTTGCCTTTTGTGATTTGGAGTTTATAGACGGAGTCTAATTAATGTGCAAGTGAACCATCCAATGGCCCGCTCCTAATGCTTGAACCAAGTGGGTGGTTTTAAAAGCCCAAGCCTGCCTTGCCAGCAGGCGAGGTGCTTGAACCTTTTTTTATAGTTTTTTGATGTAAATTTTTAGCTTTCAGCCTTTAGCTTTCGCCCTTTAGCTATAAGCTTTTAGCTCACAACTCAAAACTCATAGCTACCCTAATACTCATCTCCCAAGGCAAATTTCGGCTTGCGCTTCATCCACATTCCTCTTGTGAAGTCTGGGATCTCAACCGGTTCGCTGCCATGAGCAATAGATGTTTCTGACAGTGGAGCAATACAACTCCATGCTGCTGCATCATATGCGTCAAGTGGAGTATTTACTTTTCGCTTGATGGATTCTATAAAGGCATGATCAACAAAGAAATCCATACCTCCATGACCAGCTCCGGCAGCTTTTTTGCCATATTTCTTCCATAACGGATGATCGTATTTTTCAAGGTAGGCTTTTGCAGGTTCCCACTGATGATTTGGACTTTTACCTTCTATATAAATGGAACTATTAACATCCATCCACAATCCTTCAGTTCCTTGTACCCTGAAACCCAAGGAGTAAGGTCTTGGAAGATTGGTATCATGCTGAATTGTGATTGTTTCATCTTTTGATGTTTTTATCACTGTGGTAATGATGTCGCCCAATTTGAATTTCACTTTAGCATTGGGATGATCTTCTCCGGCAGTTTTTACAATATAATTATGAAGTCCGCGTGCCTTCGAAGCGGTTGATGTGAGGTACATAAATCTGTTTCCATAATTTATATCGAGCATTGATGCAAGCGGTCCCAAACCATGGGTTGGATAGACATCGCCATTCCTTGAAATGGAATGCTGTGTTCTCCAGCGGGCTTCACTATTTGCTCCAGGGCCAAATTCCACACCCGGATCAAACTTGACGCCCTGAAGGTTATGCTGATAACCACCTTCCATATGAATGAGTTCACCAAACAAGCCCTGCCTGACCATATTCAGCACTGCCATCACATCGCGACGATAGTTCACATTTTCCAGGATCATGCATGGAACTCCTGTTTCCTCGTAGGTATTTACCAAATCCCAGCATTCTTCCAAGGTATTGGCAGCAGATACTTCAACTCCGGCATAAATACCTGCCCTCATCGCAGCGCATGCCATTTTTGTATGCCAAACCCATGGAGTGGAGATGATAACACCATCAATATCTCCCTGCTCATACATTTTCAAAAAGGCCTCTTTTCCATCTGTGAAAGCAGGCACATTTTTATAGCCGGCCTTATTTAATATTTTTTGCGATAATTCAATCGCTTTAGGATCAATATCGCAAATGGCCATTACTTCTACATCATCTCTTTGCAAACAACGCTGCATATGCCCTCTTCCCCGGCCTCCCAGACCAACAAAAGCCATCCTGACTTTTCTATCATCTTTACCAAATAATATGTTTGGTGTTAAAATAGACGCTCCGGCCATCATTGTTGCCGATGTTTTAATAAAATTTCTTCGTTCTATATTCATCTTAGTATATTTTGAAATTTAAAAAATAGGTTCTATTGAAAATATAAATGTATAATTCTCTGCCGGAATTGAGTATTTCGCATATGGTCTGGCCCCCCATGAATTGTCACCGGCCACTCCCATCATCTTCAAGTCTGTTGTAATATATACTCCATCCTTTTTCACAATATCATTTGTATGCCGATAGTCTGAGTGTGTCTTCTGATCAAAGTCTTCGATAGGATTGTGCAGTGCAGAAAAACCCAGTAGCTCATCTCCGCTCACCTTAATGCCAATTCCATTTTCATTTCTTAATTCAAACCACCTCACATCAGTTTT
>JAUUZS010000309.1 GCA_030589835.1 Cyclobacteriaceae bacterium | reverse complement strand
GTCTTGACATCAATCCATTTTTGAGGGCTTGTAGCTCCCATATAAAGCTCATACAATGTTATTGAACTGACGTAAAGTTCAGCGTCATCTGTCAAATTCTGTAGAATGGTTTTTGTTTTGTCCTTTGACCGTAAGTAATCAATAAATATTCCCGTATCTACTACCATTCCTCACTCTTCCATTGATTAAATTGTTGTTGGCCTTCTTCAAAAGCTTTGATGTCTTTATCGGCCCAAGTGGAAATGTTTATTATCTTATTTTTCCAGCTTTTGATATCAAATATTTTTTTGCCCTTGTCCTTGGATATCATAAAGTCCAGAAAGTCATTTACTTCCTTTTTAATGTCGGGAGACAATGTGTTGTATTTTACTAATATATCATCCATAGTATAAAAGTAACGATTTTCAATGGTTATCGGTTTAGTGTGCTTTATTATAAATTCTTATCCAAAGAAATAATTCGACCTACCAGAATATATAGAGATCCCCTATAATTAAAACTCAGAAGAGTTTGAAGACTTGTTTCAAATGGACAGCCTTATTTTTTTTTGTAATTTGCCCAAAATTAAAATTGTAAACCTATGAATGCTAAAAGCAAAAAATTTCTATATAACTATCTGAATAGCGAATCCCCTACAGGTTTTGAAGTTGAGGGCCAAAAAATATGGTTGGATTATGTAAAGCAGTTTACGGACAGTTACTTCACAGACACTTACGGTTCTGCGGCGGCAATTATAAATCCGGACGCAAAATACAAAGTTGTGATCGAGGCGCATTGTGATGAGATTTCATGGTTTGTAAATTATATCTCAAAAGAAGGATACATCCATGTGATTAGAAATGGCGGATCGGACTATGTGATTGCTCCATCCAAACGCGTAAAAATCCATGGGGAGAAGGGTGTTGTTCCTGCTGTTTTTGGTTGGCCTGCGATTCACGTACGAGAAAAGCGAGAGGAGGGTGGCAAAATGGATGTTGAAACCGTAGTATTGGATTGCGGAGCGAGTTCCGATGAAGAAGCCAATAAAATGGGGGTCCAGGTTGGGTCTGTGGTGACGTTCGAAGATCAGCTGATGGAAATGAACAAAAAATACCTGGTTGGTCGCGCATTGGATAATCGCTTAGGTGGCTTCATGATTGCTGAAGTTGCCAGGATGATCAAGGAGAATAAGGTTAAATTACCATTTGGTCTGTACGTAACGAATGCCGTGCAAGAGGAAATTGGGTTGCGCGGTGCCGAAATGATTGCTAATCGAATAAAACCTGATGTGGCAATTATCACGGATGTTTGCCATGATACGACTGCTCCGGGGTATAATAAGATCAAGCAGGGAGACCAGCGCACAGGCAAAGGACCGGTACTTTCGTTTGCCCCATCCGTTCATAATAATGTGCTGAAAATGTTGTTTGATGTCGCAGGAAAAAATAAGATCTATTACCAGCGATCAGCATTATCAAAAATGTCAGGAACGGACACCGATGCTTTTGCCTATTCAAATGAAGGGGTAGCTTCAGCACTGATTTCTGTACCCATAAAATACATGCATACCACTGTTGAAATGGCGGATCTTAAGGATGTAGAAAACGTTATTAAATTAATGTATGAATTCTTAATCCAGTTGAACGCCGATCACGACTTCAGGTATATCAAGTAAATTTATTTGAAATCGAATTCAAATCCAGCTTCTTTCATATGTTTCCAAAAGCTGGGATAGGATTTGTTGACTACAGAAGGGTGTTGGATTTCGATATCCAATAGTGTTGCCAAAGGGGCGAAGGCCATCGCCATTCTGTGGTCATCATATGTTTTTATGGAAACAGCCACATTATTCTCTTGAATATCTTTTGATGGAACTACTGCCCATTTTGGACCCTTAGTTTCAATTAGCGATGCTCCAATTTTTTTAAGCTCTTGCTGAAGGGCAAAAACCCTGTCGGTTTCTTTGATTTTTAGGCTTTCCAGTCCTGTAAATTCTGCATCGATTCCTTTTGCAGCGCAAACTACTACGACTGTTTGTGCCAGGTCGGGGCAATTGCTGAAGTCATAAAAAAAATTGATTTCATGACTTGTTTTGGTGAGGAGCAAGCCTTCAGAAGTGAATGCTGATTTCACACCAAGAGGGCTCATGATTTCCATGATTTTATGATCTCCTTGCAAGGAATCAGGTTTTAGTCCGGTAAGCAACACTTCTGCTTTGTGCGCCATAGCTACAAAGCTGAACCAATAGCTGGCACCAGACCAATCCGATTCTACAGAAAATTCAGTAGCAGAATAGTTGCCCGGCTTTATTATAATTTTGTTGTCGTCAGTAAATTCGGCTTCTGCCCCAAATTTTTTCATCAATTCCAGGGTCATCAAAATATAGGGTTTGCTGGCCACTTTTCCTTTTAGTTCAATGGTCAAGCCATGCCGGAGAGTCGGAGCAACCATCATGACAGCCGAAATATACTGACTACTCACGTCACCTCTGATGGAGATTTGATCCGTTTTTTGTTTTTGGAACCCTAAAGTTTCTAATGGAGGAAATCCATTTTGATCAAGGTATTTTATATCTGCGCCTAATTCCCTCAATGCGTTTACTAAAATACGGATTGGCCGCTCGCACATCCTGGGTGTACCGGTCAATATTTTATTTTGATTGGTAAGCGCACAGTATGCTACTAAAAATCGCATGGTCGTTCCTGCGTCCAATACATCCAGTTCCTTATCATCTGACTTTAGAAGCATTTGCATGGTCTGGGTATCCCTGGCTTCAGAGAGATTATAGAGATTGCCCTTTGCAAATGAATTGATGATCAATGCCCGATTGCTCTCGCTTTTTGAGGAAGGGAGCGTAATGGTGATGTGCTCAAGTTTTGTTTTTTTTTGAAGTACTATGGCATTGAATTTGCTCATACTTGATTTGTAATAAATGATTTCACTTTAATAATGGTACCATTTTTATAAAAACTACAATTAAAACAATTTTTTTATAATCTTATTCCAACTATTTGCTTATAAAATTGTCCGTATAGATAAGTGATGAAAATGTAATCAAGCTAAATCATGAATAAAATAATTAAAACAGCTTCCATCGTTACTTCCGGGATCATTGTTGGCGCCTTGCTCAAAAAGATTGCCGAGCCTGTATTGAGCACTAATAAGTTTTTGCCAAATGATACATTAAAAGGCGTAAAAAACCTTTTCAGAAAAAGTAATATCCCAGAAGACTTGAATAACTATTTCGTATAGTTGTTTACCTTGTCATTATAATAATTGATTGATGCTTCTATTTCCAGAGCGTCAATTTCAATATTATATGCGCAATCACCAATACTATTTAATAGGGAGGATTTTATTTTATTCCCCTCATTTTTTTTGTCTTGTTTTGTAAGTCTGATAATCCCATCAATATCTTCTATTGATATCGCCTTTGGATTATAAATATCCAGGATATAATTCGTAATCCTTTCAAGATCAGCTTCTTTCAGCGTTGTTTTTTTTGCAGATAAATAGGATTCGCAAATCATGCCCAAAGCAATGGCTTCACCATGCAAAAGTTTTTTCTCCGGTATTTCCAGAAAGTAGCTTTCTATAGCATGGCCAATGGTATGTCCGAAATTCAGGATTTTTCTAAGCCCTTGTTCGGTGGGATCTTCAGCGACCACCTTATTTTTAATGTCTACCGAATGTTTACTTAGCTCAAACCAATTTAATTCGTTGTAGGATGTGTTTGTGATTTCATCAAACTTAAGACGATCTCGAATCAAACAATGCTTGATGATTTCAGCATAACCAGATCTTAACTCTGTGGGATCAAGTGTTAAAAAAAACCTTTTTTCGAGGAATACTTTCAAGGGATTCTGAAAGACGCCTAGATGATTTTTAAAGTTATGAAAATCTATTCCTAATTTACCGCCAATGCTTGCATCGACCTGGGCCAAAAGCGTGGTAGGAATATTGATGAAATCAATGCCTCTTTTATATGTGGCAGCGCAAAAACCGCCCATGTCACCAATAACACCTCCCCCGACATTTACGAATAACGATTTGCGGTCAAATGCATTGTCTGTAAGTTCATTCCAGATATACTGACATGTGTCAAGATTTTTCCGCTCCTCGCCGCTTTCTATTTCAATTAATATATGCTCAGGAATAGCATCTTGTACTAGCGAATAACAATGCTGTTTGGTATTGTTATCTACCAGCACAGCTACTTTTGAGTATTGCTTTCCGGAGAAAAATGTGTTTAATTCCTGTCCGACATTCTGGCAAAAAACAATGTTATTTGGTAGTGTCATCCAATTTATCGATAGGTGTATTCATGATGTGTTCCTGCCTTCTTATTGATGCGCTGTGGATAAGTTTAAATAAATCCCACATAAATTCCGGATTTAGCCCCAATTCTTCGGCCCATTTATTTCGGGAATCAGAGATTTCCTGCCACCTGTTTTTCTGAAAAACGGTAACATTATTTTTCTTTTTATAAAGCCCCATTTTCTCCACGATATCCATTCGTTGAGAAATGATATCAAAAAGCTCTTTGTCTACATGGTCGATTTGTTCTCTTAACTCGCCAAGAATGGTGATGAAATCTTTATCTTTTGAAGTTGGCTTTCTGAATTTCAGGTTTTTCAGCATTGTCCCCAAAGTTTCCGGGGTAATCTGCTGTGCGGCATCGCTCCATGCATTTTCCGGATCCCAGTGCGTTTCAATGATCAGGCCATCGTAATCCAAATCAATGGCATTTTGAGATACTTCAAAAATATTATCCCGATTTCCGCAAATATGACTTGGATCGCAAATCAATGGGATCGTGTTGAGTTGTCTTTTCAATTCCAAAGGAATTTGCCACATCGGCAGATTTCTATATTTAGTTTGTTTGAATGATGAGAACCCCCGGTGGATGGCTCCGATTTTGGTTACTCCCACATTGCTTATGCGCTCAATAGCACCAAGCCACAGTGCCAGATCGGGATTGACTGGGTTTTTTACTAAAACCGGAACATCTGCACCTCGCAGTGCTTCGGCAATTTCCTGAACGGTAAAAGGATTTGCTGTTGATCGTGCTCCTACCCATAAAATATCCACATTGTGCTTGATGGCTTCGTACACATGCTTTGGCGTTGCAACTTCAACGGCAAATTTGACGCCGGTTTCCTTTTTGACATTTTGGATCCACCTTAGTGCCTCTTCCCCAATCCCCTCAAAATTATTCGGCCTGGTTCTTGGTTTCCATATTCCTGCCCGGATAACTTCTATACCCACATCTTTAATTCTCTTTGTTGTTTCGAGAAGTTGCTCTTCTGTTTCAGCGCTACAAGGCCCTGCAAATATTGCAGGTTTATTGATGCCAATACCCCAGGACTCTAACGATTCTATTTTCATTGTTTTTTACAGTAAATATTAATTAAATTCGCCCGATTTAAGATAATAAAATGTTCACCGGAATTTTTAAGTAATTATGAAATCCAATCTTTCATTTACAGACACTTTTATAGCTTTTTCCTATAAGTCTGATCGGGAACTCAAAAAAAGCTACTTGCTTTTTTCATCTATTAATAATCCGGTTTTATCAAAATTGGGTGCAAATATCATGAAATTCGCGTTGAAAGTAAAACTCCCCATCAAAGGAATTATAAGAAATACCGTTTTTCAGCAATTTTGTGGTGGAGAATCGATCGATCAGTGCGATTTTACTATTAAAAAATTAGCAAAATATAATATTAAAACGATTCTGGATTACGCTGCCGAAGGTGATTCCGGTGAATCAAATTACGATATTGC
>JAUUZS010000532.1 GCA_030589835.1 Cyclobacteriaceae bacterium | reverse complement strand
GTAAATGGCATTAATAACAAATACGGAGGCGCTCCAAATTCAGAGGTAATGGTCATTAGGGGTTCTCCATTTTTTCTTTTCAAAGCAATGACCTTGTCCCACCATTGCGCATGTATTTCAATCGCATTTTGCCACTCGGGAGCCCTGGGATCCGGTATCTGAGGACCTTCCTGGTAGCCTACCCTGGAGTGTATATGATCTGTTCGGCTAATTGCCAGGTTCACCGCTTCCTGCTGATCTTCCAAAAATGTTTCTGCTACATTGCACCAATGAGAAATATCAAGTGTGATTCTTAAGTCAGGCAGTTGTTGCAGGTAGTGCATAGTAATATGAGCGGCGAAACTAAATTTCCCACGATGTGTTTCATGTAAAATATTCATTTTCAAAGTGTCAGAAACCTGATCAGCAATTTCAATCAACGCTTTATTTTGATCGAAGGTATAATAATCCTTTCCGGTCTGTGAATTGATAAATAGGGCAGGGGAATCTGCAAGATTTTTAAGATGAGACTCAAAAATCTTTTTATGTTCAATGAAATCTGTTTCCAGCGATTCATGATGCTGGCCTATTAGATCGAGCTCATATTCTGCCAAGAGCTTAACGATAGCATTCTTTTTGAATTTTTCTAATGGTAATCCCATCTCGATACCATCGTATCCTTCGCTTTTTACTTTTTCACAAAAACGCTCCATGGATAAATCCTCAGATCCCCAAAGCGGGCAGAAAAACTTTATTTTCATCTGTTTATATTTTGCTTGTACAGTTCCATTTGCAGGTTTTTATCATACTTTTTTAGGTGTACTTAATCTGCTCCTGCCACGCCGGCATTTTCTGCAATCATAGATTGTCGGTTTAGTTAAAACCCTTTACCGTATCGATCATGGCAACGATATTTTCTATCGGGACGTTGGCTTGTGTATTGTGAACGGTATTGAATACAAATCCACCATTTACCGATAGGATTTCGCACTGCTTTTGCACCTGTTTTTTGACATCTTCCGGCGATCCAAATGACAGGACTTTTTGCGTATCGACGCCACCACCCCAAAAGGTGATCCGCTCACCGTAGGTATCTTTCAAATGTTGAGGTTCCATACCTTTGGCATTGATTTGCACCGGATTTATGATGTCAAACCCGGCTTCGATAAATGTATTGATAAAGGGTTCGATGGCACCGCAGGAATGCTTGAAAGTTTTCCAACTTGTGTTGGCGTGAATCCAATCATTTAGCTTTTTATAGTATGGCAGATACATTTCCTCAAGCGTATCTATACCACAAAATTGCGAATCCTGTGTTCCGAAATCTGTTCCGCACATGAAGAGGGCATCAATGTCATTTCCTACAGTATTATAGAACTTTTGTAGATTACCTATGGCTATATCACTTTGTTTCTCAAAAACTTCATGAATGTAGTCGGGCCTCATAATCACAGACATATACCATTCGGCCACATCCCGGATTCCTTTTGGATTAAGCAGGTTAAGTCCGGGCACAAGGGCAATATCTCCAAAGGCAGTTCCCCCCATATTGGCGATAATGGCCTTATTGCTATTTTTCACTTTGTCAACCTCCTGTTTCCAATAGGCCAGATCTTCATCTGAAATGGGATCAAATTCTTCCAGGTTGTCAGCAGGGTCAAGTTTCGATTCATCGATTGGCTGTTGACGATTAATAGCATCAAAGAAATAGCTGGTTTTGGGCATCTTGCCACTCGGAGGAACGGAAGTGTCTCCTTTCGGATAAATCAGCAGATCGCCATTTGCATCGATGGTGGTATTGAAATCCTTTGGCAGTAAAACCGTTTGATCCCAAAAAGTCTTGAATTCTTTTAATTCCCCGTGGTTTTTAATCCCAAACATATTGTCGCCCGGGCTAAGGCCAATAACGTCAATACCCAGAATCTCCATCAGCTCATCATCAATTTCTCCGAGCATCTGGTAGGGTTCGGTGACCCTTATTGGTTTCTGTTCCAAGCCATAATGTTTCCTGATGTTTTCTATGGCCAGCACATGAATGCCGGTGACAGGCGTCCCGCCAAAATCAACAGCAATCCGATCCGGTTGTTGATGGTTAAGACTTGCCAATACGCGTTCTTTAGAATTCATTGATAAAAATGTTTAGTATTAAAATGATCCTCTATTTACAAAGGTTGTTTTATTTCTTATGACTGATCGCTTGTTTTCATTTATCATGTTTACAATTCCTACGCCCATCAGCTTGAAATCTGTAGAGATTACCGAAATTCCATTCCCTACCACTTTTTTTAGAGGGGTATCATTATATGAAATGATCCCGATATCTTTCCCGATTTCATAATCGTTTACTTGTGTTGCCTCTACCAGGCTTACAAGATCATCATCGTCAATAACAATATAGGCTTGCCCCTTTGTGAGGTCTGGGGATATTTTTTCATACCTGACCTTATGGTTAATATTATGCTCAATGCAATACTGAATAAAGCCTTTTTCCAGCTCTTTGGGAGGATCTGTAATGGTATTTCGGAATATGAGTATAAAAGTATGGTATTTTCTTATCTGCTTATCGATTGATGAAAGCGATTCTTTAATGTCTTTTTCAAAATCCTGATAGATCCCGCAATAATTTGAGTTGAGATTTTTAGGCTTTCTGTCCAATAAATAAAGCTTATTTTTTGGGATAGGTACTAAGGCGCTGGATATTCGTTTATGATCAAATGGCAAAATTATATATGAAGTATAATTACCAATATGAGTAGCAATGGTGTTTTTGAATACTTCATAATTGAAGTGATGGAAATAAATATCCAGTGAAGTTCCTTTTCCAAAAGCACTTTTGATGGCATGGAATAAAGTCTCTTTGTACGAAGAAAACGTATCGAAAAGAAGGAAAACCCTGCTTGATATTTTAGTATTTGTGGAAGTCACATAAAATCCTTTTCCATGAACAGAGGCAATCAATCCGATTTCTTTTAGCTGATTAAATGCTTTAATCACAGTTTCTCTTGCCAATTTATGCTCACTACAAATTTGATTAATAGAGGGGAGTTTGGATCCTTTCTCTAATTGACCTGATTTTATGGATTCGATAATAGATTCACCGATTTGAATATATTTTGGAGTTTCCGAAAATCGTTCTATTAAAATGGTCATCGAAAAAGAGGCGTTGCTTTACTGTACTATACTGTTCTATAAGCAAAGTTAAAATATTTCCTGTGTTCAAAAAACATATTCCAATTTAATTGTATTACTGTTTAGCTAAAAGTGATTTTC
>JAUUZS010000385.1 GCA_030589835.1 Cyclobacteriaceae bacterium | reverse complement strand
GGTCAATTCGGTATTGCCATAATTCACAACCTTCACTTCATCCGGAACGGAGATGTTCCACTTCTTCAGCCTTCCCAATACTTTGATGGCATCGACATCGGAGCAGCACAGCACGCCCCTGATTTTATGGGCTTTTATAAAGTCCCTGCTCAGTTCCTTCATTTGAGAAAGCACCTTTACTTTTTTAGCAGGATAATCCTTTGCGCTGAGTGTTGAAAAAGTATGTTCCATCAGCTCAATAAGCAGGTTCCTGCCTTTCCATGTCTCATTTTTCATGAACAGGAGATTTTCCGAATGATTATCCGCCAGATAGCTAAGCGCTCTTTTAACCCCCAAATCATAACTTTGAACCACATATTTAAAATAGGAACCCGACATCGTATAGTCTGTAAGGATCACCTGAGTATTTCCCTGAATCAGGTTTCTGTAGAATTCCGCCGTTTGAGCTTCATTATAATTGGGAACCACAATGATCGCCTCATGCCCTTCCAGGATCATTTTTCTCACCAATCTTTTCTCCTCTTCCGGATTATTGTATCCTAAAAAGTAGGTGAACTCTTTGCCTCTTCGCTGTGCTTCAAGGTCGAGGTGGTAGATCAATTGCTCCATATTGGAGGAATAAAATGGGATGATCATGCCCCATATATTTTTTGTTTCCTGATGATGAACAACAAAAGATCCTTTCCCCTGCTTCATCACAATCAGTCCTTCATTGAGAAGTTGTTTGAGGACAAGTTTCGCCGTCTCCCGTGAAACCTTATGCTTGATCATGATTTGATTGATGGAATCAATCTTTTGCCCCGGAAGATATTCCTGGCTGATCACCTTTTCTTGATAATGATCCTTTAATTTTTGATATATCGGTATAAAAGAGTTTCCCATTATTCAAATTATTCCAGTGATCAAATATATCAATACCTCTAAATAAAACAGCACATTACATCACAGTTATTCTTTTTCAATCAGTTAGTTGCCTGTCCATAAAGTCCGCGATCTGCGTTACACCTGCCTGCGGTGGAAGGCCTGCCTCGCCGGCAGGCGGGTGTGCTTTCAAAATGGTCACCCCGATCAATCAGGAATCACATTTGTAGAGCTGCACAAGCCCTTGTTCGCTGTTATTCGTACTAAGGAAGGCGAGGTTTGTTGATAACTTTATGAATCAGATACTAAATTAATTGGGAATTGAAGCCACTACGCGGGAAGTCAACTGCTGATTTAAAATGAATTAAGAACATTCTTACATTTGAATGAAGAATTTATAATTCAAATTGAGCGTTTGAAATTCATTTGAGTTATAGGCCCTTCTTTATTTCATAATTCAATTGTTCAATTGTTCTATTATTCTTTTGTTCAATATCTGATAATCATCAGATAGACAACATCCAAACTAACAACATGTTGGTTAGTTTACTTTCTTAAGTGCCTAAGTTTATAGACAGGCTCTAAAGAAAATAGGATTGGATTTTAAGCCACCAAGGCACTCAAAGTGTAAACCACGAAATGAAAAATGCCATAATTTCTATAATAAATGTCAGTAAAGTATTAACCTGAGTTCGATTAATAAAACCCACGTCATTGGCAGAAAACGGAAAGCAATGGAGTTTTCGTGGCAGTCTTCTCCATGGATTGAGATTGCCACAAAATTTTAGTGCCTAAAATTTTTCGCAATGACGCTGAATATTGATTTGGACTGTGATAATAAAAAATTATTAATCGAACTCAGGTTATTAGGATTTTTGATTTCGGAAACTCGCATTTTGTTTTATTGTTGCTGTTGGTTTGTATAAAAGTATGATGGCATATAAATTGCATTATTTAGCTATTTATTAATTGATATAGAGAAGTGCGAACTGTTGTTTTGATATGCATATGGATTTTTTGTTCTGATAATTTGATTGCGCAAAAGCAGGCCTCTATCTGGTTTTTGGGCAACGGTAACGGAGTTGATTTCAGTAAGACTCCACCTGAAATTATGGAAACAGCGCCAACCGGCAACGACCGTTACGCAACCATTTCAGATTTAGATGGCAACCTGGTATTTTACTGCAATCACAACACCGTTTGGAATGCAGATCACCGGGTAATGGGAAATGGCACCGAACTTGAAGGATCTATTTGGGGAGAAAATATAATTTTACCCAGGCCTGGCAATGAAAACCAGTATTATATATTTCAAGTCAATCAGGCTAATGAGAATAATAATTCACGTGTAATTTACTCACTTGTTGATGTGGAGGCTATTAATGGGCAGGGAAGTGTGATTGAGAAAAATATAACCATTTACTCTAATTTGCATGGTTCCATTACGGTATCAGGCAATTGCGAATCAGGTTATTGGCTGGTGGGCGAAACCAATACCAATGTTATTGATGACGATCATAGTGACAAAATACTGGCCTTCCGGATTGATGAGCATTCCGTTTCCACCACGCCAGTAATTTCATCGCCCGTTAGCATAGGTAATTCAAGTAGTTACCGGCTTTCGCCAGATGGAAAGAAACTTTTTTTTAGCTATAATGGAAATGCTCCATACGAAGGTAATGCGATAGCAGATTTTGATTTAAATACCGGAGAAATTTCGAATTTTCACAGTTTGAAACCATGTTGTGGAGACGGTGAATTTTCGGCAGATGGAAAATATTTATATGTAACAATCTATTCGGAGGCGGGAATTACGTTGAGACAACATGACCTAAGCCATCCTAATTACCCCTATACTACCATAGCCAGCGACTTGGATTACCTGCACAGCCCCCAACTGGCAGCAGATTGAAAAATATATTTTCTTGTCAATGATGATCGGAAAATGGCAGTTATTAATAATCCCGATCAACCAGGCGCCACATGCAACTTTGTGGTCGATGAAATTCTGTCATTCCCAAATCGACTGCAAGGCCAGTTACCGGAAACTGCAACACACTTGCTATACAAAGATCCGGAAAGAATTGATGCCGGTCCGGATATTGAGGTGTGTTCAGGAGAATCAATTCAAATTGGAGGAGCCAATTCACCATCCAAAGAATATGAATGGTTTCCCAAAGATCACCTCAACAATCCTTACCTTCCCAATCCGGTTTTCAGATATAGCCATACGTACGACACTACAGTAACCTTGACGTACAAAATCAAATCATGCGATATAGATCAGCTAAAAATAAATGTGCACCCAAAACCGCACCCGGTCATTTATGGTAGTCGTTCTGTTTGCCCCAGTATTGAGCGAGTTGATTATTGGACAGATGATCACGAAGGCTACACTTATGAATGGCTTGTGGATGGCGGTGATTTGGTTTATGGGCAGGGCACCGACAGTATTCAGGTCAATTGGGGGCCAACAAATCCAAGTGCAAAAGTAAGCCTTATTGCTACTAACCAGTTTAATTGCACCAGTGAAGAGATCGTTTTCAATGTCCGTATAAATGTTGAATTGGAAACGGAATTACCGGATGGTTTACAAGAAATATGTATAAATCAACGCAACAATCACTTGTATCAAATATTACCTACCCGTGGATCTATTTATAGCTGGGAGATTGAGGGTGGGACAATTAATCAGGGACAGCATACGAATTGTGTTGTTGTAAACTGGGATGAATCAGGTGACAATTGGATCAGAGTATTGGAGGAGAGTGTAACCATCGATACTATTTGCTTTGGAGTGTCTCCAAAACTTGCTGTCACCGTTTTTAAAGATTCACTCGAAGTGCAAATCGATTACCTTACTGTAAATCCGATGGACGACACACAGATCCAATTGTTTGGAGCAATTAAAAATGGTAGTAATGGAATGTATTTTCCGCTAAGTGTATTTCAGAAACAAGTTGATGCATCAGACTGGGAGACCGTTTTTTTCGGAAGTTCTTTATCTGATAGTGTTACGATCTTTGAAAGTGATATGTCTACACATGAATATGTTTATGAATATTATCTTCAATCTACAAATGGTTGTCAGGAGGAAATTGTTAGCGACATACATAATACGATTAGACTTGATATTAAACGCAACGATATAAACAATGCATTTATGTTATCTTGGAATCCCTATACCAGCTGGCTTGAAGGGATTAAGCAATATGAGATCTATAGAAAGATTGATTTAGAACGTCAATTTACCTTTTTCGGCACTACTACAAGTAGTAATACTTCTTTTGCTGTCCAGAATGAAAAAGATGGATTTTCGCACTCTTTCTTGATTAAAGCACTTGGGGTTAACAATGGATTTTATTCATGGTCAAATCCGGTTACCATAGAATTTGAGCATCCCTTGTTTATTCCGAATGTATTTACTCCGAATGGAGATGGAATTAATGAGACATTTATGATAGACCCTATTGAGCTTTATCAAGAAAATGAGTTAGTAATTATTAATCGATGGGGAGATGAAGTGTATAGGAAGAAAAATTACCGTGGCGACTGGACGGCTGATGAAATAGCTACGGGAGTATATTATTATTGGTTATATGTTCAAAGAGATCAACGTGAGTATAAGGGATGGGTCCAAATTCTGCGTTAATGAGATAAATTTGTTAAATTGAATTATCACAATAATAAATAAAGACGTAGTATCGAGAAACTGAGACCTGCAAATTTTTGAATAGGAAAAGAAATGTGGTACTTGACATTTCTACCCATTGGTCGTAGGTCGAGCGCAACGGTCTTACCTCCTCTACCTTAATATCTAGCTTTTCTACGAAAATCGTAATTTCAATAAACTTACACCTCTTCAGAGTCACTCGAAGAGGACTCTGAGGAATGAAGGGTGAAATAGTGTAACTTTGGTGTCCATTTTATTCAAATATTTTTTATTCCACTATTGCATGCCATCATTCACCTGATGACAT
>JAUUZS010000304.1 GCA_030589835.1 Cyclobacteriaceae bacterium | reverse complement strand
CCAGCGGACAGAAATACATTTTCTGCTTTGACGAACATCGGTGGCGCATCAAACTTTTCTCTTCCCGTATTATAAAGGTCAAAATAGATGTGCCAGCTGTCATTGACGCGCTCCACATAACGCACACCTACCTCAGTAAATATTTCAGCCCCATGATTTACAGCATCAGGTAGGTAATTCATGGCGGTAGTATTTTTTGCTGAATGATTGCACCCCGTGACACAATCGCCACAATTATTGCATTTCGATTGTTCAACTCCTACATGATTAACCTTGTCCTCGAACGTCACATTAAGGTCCAGCAAGCGAAAATCTTCCTTTATTGCTTTGGCAGATTTACGCATACCTTCAGTTTTGGCAAGTACGGGGTAGCCCTTTTTGTTTTCCGGGTAAGGATTTGGCTTTAGCATATCCCAGGCCCTTTCTATCCCTTCTTTCAGCGTATCCATGTTATTCCGCAAAGCTGCTGGCCAAATGGAATCATTAAATATGCGTTCTTCGGCTTCAATAGATACATTGGCATTTACAAGCGATGTACCTCCAAGTCCGCAGCCCTTAAAAACACTTATATCGTCTCCGACCACAAATTCGTATAGGCCATTGGCTTTGCCGAGGTGGGATTTACCTTTCTGAACCTGCATTTCTTTTCCTGCCTCGAGGAGGTTCGATGGAAATTCTCCCGGTAAAAATTCCTTTCCTTTTTCTAGCAAGCAAACTTTTTTGTTGATTCGGGACATTCGGGATGCGGCGATGCTGCCTCCGTAACCGGAGCCGATAACGACAACTTCGTAGGCTGACTTGAGCTGGGTGATGGGTTTGGCTAATCTGTTCATGTTTTTCTATTCTATTAAAGCAGGTATTTATTTTATTTGGATTTAGTCAGTTGGTATAATTATAAATTATTGAAACCATCTTATATCGTTGTCTCATGCCTCCTGATGTGCCATCTTGCTTGCGGACGTTGGTACTGAATAATGCTTTCAGTCGCTGTTTTATATTCTGATAAAGTATCCCTTTATAATTGAATTCCGGGTCGTCGATTTTTGAAATGGACAGTTGAACGGATTTGAATTCAAGCCCCAGTAAAAAATCAATTTCTGAGTTGAGTTCCCAACTTGCAATCAGTGAATACATTTCATCCTTATAATTAAATTGACAAGTACATTCAAGGCTCTTTTTTCCATCTACGCTAGCAGCTTCTATTTGGTGCATGAAGCACGGGATCTCGCAGTCAAAAAGGTCGATTTTTATACTTGAATAGGCACGAAGTATATTTTGGTTCGCTTGAGCAGACAATACAAAATAGATGTAAAAATCAGTGTGACGATGCTCCTTGTTGTTGGAGATGCTACCATGAAATTCTGCCCTTGAGTTGAGTCTCGTTCCTGGATCAGCCATTTTTGTTGCTTTACGATTAAATAGCACCCCTTTTTCAGGTATGGAATTCAAATTATTTTTGGCATGTGCATAGCCCATATTGATAAGCGACCGGGCATCAATTTTATTTAAATAGAGGTCCGGATCCAGAGGCAGCGGATATTCAGGCTTTATGACAAAAAGCCGGACAGGATTTTGTTGCCCATAGGGCTTGTTCCCTTTTTCGATGTCGCCATTGATCATCTGAATTCGATCGTATTCCTCCAGCAATCCCCCATTGGCACTCATTTCGATCATGTGTACATATTGATTGAGGGCTCCCGGCAGATATGTTTCGGTATTGCCAATCGCCCACACCAGCCATAATTCTTCGGCCCCACGCTTGACAGCTTCTATCAGGTTGGCGTCTTTAATCCAAACCGCATCGGAATACCATTGCTCATTGATTTTTAATGCAGGCATCACAATGGGCAAAGAAACGCCGGCTATCAAATGATCTTCCTCAGCATTTTTATGATCGATTGCTTCAATCGTTTTATGTGAAAAATTGCACACATTGAAGGTCGCAACTACATGTTGATTTGAATTTATTTTTTTTATGTCAATTCCAAGGCCGGGAAATATTTTGGTTCGAATACCGTCTGCATCCGCATATCCCATCATGTTGAGCGGTTTGAAATAACTTTTCAATGGCCGCATTGACATGAAATGTTTTATATTCAAGTTCCTCCATCTTTCAGCAATCTCATGAGGAGCTAATCCGGAGGCCAGCATTCCAGCATTAAATATTCCTCCTGAGGTGCCATCTACATGGTTAAAGGGTATTTTTTTTTCTTCTAATGCAATTAACACCCCCGCCTGATAAGCAAGGCGCATTCCTCCCCCGGCAAGAATAAGGGATTTCTTTTTTAGCTTTTGGTCGATGATTCGCTTGTTGTCAATGAGCACGTTGATTTCGTATTTTATTGGTATAAAGGAAGATGATAATCAGACCCGCCAATTCATAGTACATAAATAGCATGGAAAAGCCATTTGGTATTCCATCCGCCATCCATGAGGTCAATCGCGCGAGGATTCCTGATCCCATTATAACCAGGAATAGGATATTAAATTTTTTTTCCGAAAAGATCTTTTTTACAAATAGTATGGCAAACAAACCAAAGCCAAGCTCCAGTGCCCTGAGGAAGCGGTATTGACTCAGCAGATTGATCCGGGCGTGGTCGTCAAGAGTATATGGGTCAAGTTGAAATAGGAGTTTAAAATCAAAATATGGATTGATAAAGGCACCCCAGAATCCGGCAATAATTACCAACCCTATATAGGTGTAAAAGAAGAAAAGACTAAGCCAGTTCATTTGTTAATCTTTTTTAAATAATACAGAAAAATGATGCCTGAAAATAAATCAAATAGCGCCACTGAAGCCGCGATCGGTGCAAATACCCCATTTACAATGCCAAGCCCTACTGCTGCAAATGCCCCTAACTTTTGAAGGGCACTCCAGAATATCGCCGAACGCTGAGGTCGTGCACTATATACAGCATGAAGCATCAGTCCGCCAAACAAAGCCATAAACATGCCCACTATCCCAAAAAAGTGAGCAGAGGTAGCTGTTATCTCAGCTTTTATAAGGGTCATGACGGTTGTCGGAGAAACCAATTGCACTAATCCTGAAATTACCGTAGCGATGGAAATCAGGATAACAATAAGGTTGAGGAATTTATTCATCAGACAGCTTGGTTTTTAGATCAATATTGAAAAAATAAACGGCCATGCTTAGCCACTGAAGGGTCCATAAACTTACCCTGATGGTGTTCAGGTTCATCCATTTTTCCAGTACGTTCTGTAGGAGAACCGGGTCTGTGATTCCCGCACTCATCAATTCGTTGTATTCGAATATAAAATAGATGGTAAGCAGCGTTGCCAGGATAACCAATGCAAGGATAATAATGGGATACCATTTTTTATTTGATTTCCATTCACCAATGATGAAAACCACACTGCTTACCATCATCACCATAGTCATATAGGTGAAGAATTTGGTCGCAGCTTGCACCTGGGGCACAAACTGCATATAATAGCTATCAGGTGTCAATTCCGGGGCAATAGGAAATGAGAACATTACCAATGACCATCCTGTTCCGAAATACATGGAGGTACATGCGAATAATATCAACTTATTGAGTGTTAACAGCTTTTTCATAAGGCATACTTTTTATAGTCCAATGAGGGGGCATCCAGCCATGATTCACTTTGACCGAGATTATAAATGCTTTCCAGGCCTTCAGGCATCTCTTTAGGGGGTTCATCATAGGTCATAAACCAACAATCGAAATGATCGTCAAGAATCCCGTTGGCCTGTGGCATAAACATGGTGAAAAAAGGATCTGGATTAATGTCGATGTCCCTCAAAAAGGAGACCCGGGGATGGTCTCCTATATAAAGGTTGGCTTTGGCTTTGTTGAAAAGGTTTATTCCTGCTTTTGACTCAAAATAGATGTAAGAGGCCATAAGCATGTTGCGGTATTGACAATAATTTGCCGTACCGACATTGAGGGAGAGTGAGGGGGATTTCGGACGATCAATCTCAATACGAAATGCAAACTGACCATCTTTTTCATAATGACTGCTCACCTGTTGGTCAGTAACTTCAAATGCCAGATTGGCCTGGTGTTTTGGCATTCCCCAAATGCCTTTCCCACCTTTTACGGAAATCTCGGAGCTTACCGGTAGGTCGAGGATATATTGTCCGGTACCATAGGTTTTCATTAAAAGAGTATTTAAAATAGGTGGTGCTGGCTTATGGCCATGTGTACAGCCAATCGCGATGCTGTATTCGATGTATTTTCCAATGCTGGTGTCGATATAATCGATGACCGTAATCAGGAGTGCCGCTTTTCCGTTGGGAAGCTTGAGGGCATGGATTTCATTGCCGGGAAGCAGGGCGTTGGCTTTCTCCCAGTCACAAGAAAATCCTGCCATGAGAGCAGGTGAATTTCGTGCTTTTACCGGCATTTGGTAGGAAATGTTATCTACCAGGGCATATCGTCCCTGGTATCGTTTAATGCGTTTTGGTACGGCCATAGTTAGTTTTGATTTAGTTCTTCGATCATGATTGGAAATACGTCAGTACTTGAATTTTTTCCCAGGAATACATCCAGATGACTGTATTTGTCCAGGATATACAGTTTGTGAAATCCGGGTCTGATGCGCTCCAGATATTGGAAAGTCGCTCTTTGGCTATCGGGGAGAAAACAAAGGTTTTGCTCACCGCCAAAAAGGATAATCCGGGCATCTGTTTTTGGTGGCTTGTCGAGATAGGTGATGGGTTTTTTGTCTCCAGCTTGCAAGGGCATCAGCACTCCTGCGTGTACACATTTTTTGATGTGATGGAAAAACGTCATCGGGACTTCTGCAAATTCATGCTGAATCCATTCCATCGTTCTCCGGTCCAGGTTTTCCAATAACCACAGTGCAGGGAAGCCGGATCCATAGGTAAAGCTCACGAATTTTCCTACCAGGGTATCTTTTTCCCAGTGTGTGGCCGCAACGATAAACCTCAATACTTTCGATTTGAGGTCGGGGGCATTCAGGCCCCAGGCCGGATTGAGGTAAGGAAACATAAGCTTCACAAAGGGCAAATAGTAATTAAGCTTGATTTCGGCATATTTTGTCACTACAGGATGGAGGGATACTGCATTGCTGATGATTGTTTTTACCTCAGGAACCAGTCCTAAAACTGCTGAAATCATAAAGCTTGTACTTCCCTGGCAGTGGATGATGGCTTTGATTTCAGGGACCCCTGTTATTTCCACAATTTTTTTTACCGCAGCAGGGTGGTCGTTTAGTGCAACCTGATCCAAATCCCATGGATTGGGTTTGAGGGCAATGCTTCCGCGCCAATTTTCCAGCCACACGTCATAGCCTTCCCGGGCAAGCATGGTGATGAGGTTTTTTTCAGTGGGAGGATTAAATATGTTTGCCCTGACCCCGGCACCATGAACCAGCAGCACCGGACACTTTGTGACATGGTCATTGACGAGGTGTTTTAAATTACACTTTACACCATCATAGGCATCAAATTCAATGGTCTCGAATTGATGGTTCATTTGGTTAATAATTAGGTCAACAATTGTTAATAACGGACAATTAAATACTGTTAATTGATCGTTATTAGCCATCAATATATTGAATTTATTCCAAATATATATTGATTGGCTATTTTATTTTAATAAATGATTTAGTGTGTACGGCATTAGGATGTTAAAAACAGCCTAAAATAGCTAGGTATTGTTATGATATAAGGTGACGCAAGACTGAAATCAGGTGTAGCCAAAGGGTGTTTCTTATCGATTTTTATCATGCTGGAGCAAGATATCAACCCCCGATTGTAGAATCGTGGCGGAAGGTTGCCCAAGAAGATCTGGCT
>JAUUZS010000409.1 GCA_030589835.1 Cyclobacteriaceae bacterium | reverse complement strand
GGTTTCTCCTTTGGTTTGTCCACCCATGCCATACTGATTATTCATGAAATTGAAAATAATCGGTAAGCCACCCTGATATTCTCCTTCCCAAAGCAATCTGAACTGATCCATGGAAGAAAAGACCATTCCTTCCCAAACAGGGCCACAGCCCATAGAAGCATCACCAATATTTGCCACCACAATGCCAGGCTTTCTATTTACTTTTTTGTATAACGCGCCTCCAACAGCAATATCACCAGACCCACCAACGATGGCATTGTTTGGATACACGCCAAATGGTGTGAAAAAGGCATGCATCGAACCCCCCAGACCTTTGTTGAACCCATTCTCACGGGCAAAAATTTCAGCTAACGTACCGTAAAGTAAAAAATCAATCGCCAGATCATTTGCTGTTCCTTTGTGGTCCTTTTCCACTGGCTTCAAGGTAGCTCCATCCCAATAATTTGCCATGACATCCATCAACTGCTTGTCATTCCATTTATTGATTACAGAAAGTCCTTTCGCCAAAATCTCACCATGACTTCTATGCGAACCAAAGATAAAGTCATCTGCGTCAAGGTGGTATGCCATCCCAACGGCAGAAGCTTCCTGGCCAATCGAAAGGTGAGCTGGCCCAGGGTGATTGTATGGAATTCCATTATACTCACTACTGATCTTAATATCATTGAGCATGTTCTCAAACTCGCGAATGATCACCATGTCGCGATAGATCTTCACGAACTCATCTTTGGTAAAATTGTTCTTTTCGCCCTCAATCGATTTATTATATTGATTGACTGGAATTGGATCTAGCTTGATCTCACTGGCTTTCCGCTCAACTTTGGGATCTATAAATTCTATTTTTGGCATTTCTATGTATTTTTAAGTTTTTTAATGCTGATAGTAAATAGTCATCAGCTATTTGCTTTATTATATATTTCAAATAATTTCCAGTTGCTCAATTTCCCTGGCTACTTCCTGTAAAAATTTAGCTGCCGGGGCGCCGTCCAATGCTCTATGGTCGAAAGTAAGTGATAGACCGATTTTTGGAATGAATCCAAAAGCACCATCTTCTAGTTGTGCTGGTTGTTGGATAATGGTATTAACACCTAAAATTCCTGCCTGTGGTGGATTCAGTACAGGGGTAAACATTTCAATCCCAAAACCTCCAAGATTTGTCATCGTGAATGTCGCTCCCTGAAGCGATTCAAGACTCACATTTCCTTTTTGGCAAGAAGCTGCCAGTTCTTTCATTGTTGAAGAAAGCCCTTCAATTGTTAAATGATTTGCATTTTTCACCGTTGGCACCATCAGCCCCCGTGGTGTATCTACTGCAAACCCAAGATGCACATTGCTAAAGGAGCGAATGCTGTCGCCCATAAAATGAATATTGATCTCCGGATTATTTATAAGAGCCTTAATCGTAGCATAGCTCACCATATCATTTATGGTAATATTATAAAGATACCCATCAGCCATTTTATCTTTCAGAACTTTTCTGGTTGCCAACATCTTTCGGGCATCTGCGCTTGTATGGAGTGTTAATTGAGCCGTATTGGCCAATGACTCATACATGTTTTGAGCAATGATCTTGCGAATATTGGATATCTTTTTATCTGTATAATCATCCGCCAAGGTTACAGATGGCATTTGCTTTACATCAGATGCCAGTACTTTACCACCAACTCCGGAGCCTTTTGTTGGCAATGCTATTTTTTCACGAGAGGCAATTGCATTTGCCAAAGGCGTAACTTTTGGCTGAATTTGTATTGCCGCCTGAATGTCTCTTTCGATAATTCTGCCTTCAGGCCCTGTTCCAATCAATCCATCATAAACCAATTTTTCTTTATTTGCCAATCCCTTAGCTCTTGGTGATATACCGGCTTTTTTACCTGCTATTTTTGGCGTATCAGAAACAGGTGCGGATTTCACCGGCTCCCCGACCAATTCCTTTTCTACTTTTTGAATTTCAATGTCATCATTTTTAGTGCCTGCCGGCAAAAACGAGTCAATAGATTCTCCCTCCTCACCTATCACAGCTATCACATCCAATACAGGAATTTCATCTCCCTCATCAGCAAATGTAGCTAGCAAAAAACCATCAGATGGAGCTTCCTGCTCAAAAGCTGCTTTATCTGTTTCATAAGCAAAAAGTAAATCTCCTTTGCTTACCTTATCGCCCTTTTTCACAAACCACTCTGAAAAAATGCAACTCTCGACTGACTGCCCCTGACGAGGCATAATTACCGCTTCGGCCATACATAAAAATTTAGTAATTTATGATTTACATGTAAATATATATCCACCAACTTGTAATTACAAGTTATTTCGAAAATAAATTAATATACTAATTATAATTACAATTTAATACATTGTGATGATTACATAAATTTTCACAATACACTTGTATTTACATGTTAAATTTCTTTTCTTCGTAAATATTTAATAATCGACATTGGCAAGCACAGTAATAAATAAGATCCCTCAGCACAGAAAGCTGTATGAAATTCTACGAAAACACATCGTAGAAAGCGTATATCCGGAAGGAAGCTTACTTCCTTCCGAAAATGAATTATGCAGCACGCATGATGTGACACGACCCACGGTTAGGCAGGCATTATCCCGCTTAGCAGCGGAAGGATATATATTAAAACACCAGGGAAAAGGAAGTATTGTGCGTGCATTGCCCAAAGGAATTGGCATTTTATCCTTGCAGGGAACGACATCAGGAGTTGGTAAACACAACTTGAAAACCCGGCTAATACGCAAGCCATATGTCACTAAATGGCCAGAAAATTTTAGTTTCGACTTGAGTGTGCTGGAATTGGAGTCCGGATGTATTATTCTTGAAAGAACCCGAATTGTAGATGGATCACCTGTACTCTATGAAGTAAGCTTTATACCCAGCATCAATATACCAAGATTTGCCCAAAAGAGCTTTGAAAACAAATCGCTTTTTGATGTCATGCGGAGCAGCTACGACATCGAAGTCATTGGTGGTGAACAAAAAATAATGGCCATTGATGCCAGTAATGATATTGCCAATTACCTTAATTGCAAAGAGGGGGAGCCTATTTTGAAGCTTGAACGAAAAATGGAAACAAGCCGGGCAGGATATTGTTTTTACTCTTCTATCTATTGTAATACAAATAATTTCCATTTAGAGGGCAGCTTTTAATAGCTCCTCTTGCGCCATCTTTATAAATCAGTCATTCAAATTTTTAGACCAACCGTTTCTCTTTTTAAATGATATAAACTTCAGGCGAAGATCCTCAATTGCATTAAAAAAAGCTTTTCATTATAGACTATCTTACTTTTATTCACCTTAATGTATTTAATTTTTTGGAAAAGGAATTTGTGTTAATTACCTTTGCACCGATTAAAAGTCTTTTATAAAAATATTCACGTCTATTAAATTCATAATCGTTCGTTACTCTACATTCCAATTTCGGAATCAAAATTAATAGGATAGTTACTGATTACATATAGAGTTAAGGCTTTTAACATTTATTTATTATTATATAAAATTAACAATGCAAGGAACAGTAAAATTCTTTAATGACACCAAAGGTTTTGGATTCATTAAACCAGCCGATTCAAGTGAAGACATTTTCGTACACTCTTCAGGTCTTATCGACGAAATTCATGAAAACGATCAGGTTGAGTACGATATGGAAAGAGGCAGAAAAGGTATGAACGCCGTAAACGTGAAGGTTGTAGAATAAATTTCAACACCTTTAAGATTAAATAAAAAAACCACCTACTCGGTGGTTTTTTTATTTGTTCAAACTAATATTTTATTCAAGCAACAACTATTGATTATGTTTTAGGGAGTTGGAGTTATATTTACTTTTATTGCATTAAGCCCCCTGGGGCCCCGCTCCGTCTCAAAAGTCACTTTATCGTTTTCAGCTATTTCGCATTCAAGTCCATTGCTATGCACAAATATGCTTTCCTGGGTTTTTAAATCTTTAATAAAACCATAGCCTTTGCTGTCATTAAAGAAGGTAACTCTACCGTTTCTCACTGGATCAACCTCCTCATCAGGGCCACTATTACGCGCTCCAATAATCATATCCTCTTCTTTAACGACCTTCTTTTTGCTTGGGTCAGGTGGAGTGGATATGATATTTCCATCCTCATCTGTATAGGCGATCATCTCTTCAAAAGAACGACCTGCATTTGCTTTCCGTTCTTCCCGACGTGCTGCTTTCTCCTTTCTCTTCTGGATCTTCTTTTTTTCTATTTCTTTTTTACTAAATGTTTCTTTTGATCTGGCCATAAATTATTTAATTCGATAACAGTGATATTCCTTCCTGAACAATTAATGATTAGCATAGCAATCTTATAATAAGTCTCAGGGATTCGCAAGTTACGTAAATATTCTAATTTATCTGAATTATTTTAGTGTACGTCAAAGCAATCCCAACTTGATGTGGTCAATAAGAAAAATTGCAAATTGAGCTAACCGACTCAATGAAAGGAAAGTTTATGCATAAACTACCTCGCGATCAGGCTGTTTTTCCTGAATATCCTGAAATGCTTTTTTTACTGCTTTCAAATTATCGTCACTGAGTTTTTCAAGATCAATGGATTCCCAATGATTGTCTC
>JAUUZS010000227.1 GCA_030589835.1 Cyclobacteriaceae bacterium | reverse complement strand
TCCACTCCTGAAACTCCTCCCCCCTGTCGACCTTGACCACCAAATTGCTTCATCATCTTAAAAAGTTGCTCGACGTTACACGGATTCTTACCCAATAATCTGCTTTTGAGAAACAAAGCATATTTCGGACTTCCATGGTCACGGACTTCACCAAGGCCATAAAGTCCCTGGTTCGTATCGATTTTTATAATTGGCGCCTTTGAAGTAAAGGCAATTCTAAGATCTGTAATCTTAAGCGCTGAAGGGTTGGAACTACGATTCACTTTTTGGGTAGCATATTCAAGTTCCTTTTCTACATTGCCATCAAACATATAGCCCAGAGCGAGGCCTCCAAGACCTGCTTTTTGAATAAAATCCCTTCTCGTGTGATTTGCTTTTTCTTTTGGTGAGCTTAAAATCTTCTTTAGCCGATTTGAAATGTTTTTTGGATACATTTAGGTTATTGTTTTGAGATTAGAAATTATCTAACTATAATTATCCTAACTTTTTTGGTGAAATTCAACTAAAATCGTCAATAGAAACCATAATACCCAAAAGCTGCATTTTTCAATAACGACCTATGAAAAATACCAAAATCCTATATAAAATTTTGCTTGGCGGGGCTTTTGCCTGCCTGCTGGCATTTTTGGGAATTATGATTTCCGGTGCATCGATAGGAACAGGGCCATTTCTTACTTTGTTTTTTATCTTGTTAGCACTGAGTGTCAATGGGATTAGCCGCCTCAAAAGTTTTTCCTACACCATCTGGATATTTGCTGCTGTCACCATTTCGATGTACTTCCCCCAGTTTTTTCTAAAAGCAGGAAATTTTGAACTTAAAGGACTGATCGTACCATTGCTACAAATCATCATGTTTGGCATGGGGTCACAAATGAGTGTCAAGGATTTTGCCGGAGTAATCAAAATGCCAAAAGGAGTTATAATTGGTTTAATCTGCCAGTTCACCATCATGCCCATCATAGGCATTTCCATTGCATCTTCATTTGGTTTTCCACCAGAAATTGCTGCAGGCATCGTGTTGGTAGGTTCCTCGCCAAGTGGGTTGGCATCAAACGTAATGTCATTCATTGCCAAAGCAAATCTGGCACTTTCCGTAACATTAACGACAATCGCTACACTTTTAGCCCCATTGATCACGCCTACACTCATGAACTTGCTGGCGCAACAATATGTACCGATCGATTTTTGGAATATGATGCTGGGAATATTTAACATGGTGATTTTGCCAATTGTTGCCGGATTGGTTTTCAATGCCATTGCCTATGGAATAGCGAAAAGAAAAAGTATCATCGTTCAGATAATCGTTTCCTTATTAATTATCGGAGGCAAAAATTTGATCTTTTATTTAACAGCAGAACCAAGTATCGATGCCCTTTTACAAAGTTTATTTATGGATACGTTTTGGTTTATTCTGCTTCCGATCGCCGGCGGAATTATTTTTAAAGCTGTAGTGAAAGGCTCAAAAGAAAAGCTTGGTAAAGCTATGGCCTTGGTTTCAATGTTTGGAATCGGAATCATTATCACCATCATCACCGCAGCAGGAAGAGATAGCTTGTTGGAAATGGGCCTTCTATTGATATTTGCCTGTCTGATACATAATTTATTGGGCTACTTCCTCGGTTACTGGACTTGCAAATTGGTAGGAATGGATGAAAAATCATGCAGAACCATCGCCCTGGAAGTAGGGATGCAAAATGGCGGCCTAGCTTCAGGGATCGCATTGCAAATGGGAAAAGTAGCAACAGTTGGCCTGGCTCCTGCAGTTTTTGGCCCAATGATGAACATCACCGGATCTTCCCTTGCCACCTATTGGAGGGATAAAAAAAGTAAAATATAAAGACGATACCCAATTGATAAAAGATATGATGAAACGGAAATCCAAAGTAAAACGTGATTTGTTGATCCAGTCCTCAAATTATATGTTTTGAATTTAAAGTTTCTGAAAAATGAAATCAGAATATATTACCACGTCCCATAGGGACGTAATATTTATAGATAATTTAAATCACAATAATAAAGTCCCGTAGGGACGTAATATAAAAAGACAATGGCTAATACATATACACAATTGTATGTTCATTTTGTATTTGCGGTTCTAAACAGGGTTTCATTAATTCAAGCTGCCTGGAAAGACGAACTTTACAAATATATTACTGGAATAATACAAAATAATAATCATAAACTAATTGCCATAAATGGCATGCCTAATCATGTTCATATCTTTATTGGTTATAAACCACATCAGTCCATACCAGATTTATTGCAGGATATAAAAGGATCTTCATCAGGTTGGATTAATAAAAAAGAATTTTTAAAAGGTAAATTCAGATGGCAGGAGGGTTATGGAGCCTTTTCTTATTCCCACTCTCATATAGATAGGGTGGTGAAATATATAATAAATCAAGAACAACATCATAAAAAGAAAACATTCAGCGATGAATATTTTGAATTGTTACAAAAATTTAATGTGGATATTGATGAGCGTTATCTTTTGAAAGACATTCAATAATATATCGTCCCTAACGGGACTCAGAATCGATTATAATCATTTTTTCTATAAATATTAAGTCCCTACGGGACAAAAACATTTAAAGAATCAAATAGTAAAAATTTAACTTATTCCATATTTGGTACCACATAGATATTTTCAACATAAATTTAATTTAATAATGAAAAATTTACCTATCGTAATTTTAATGCTATTGGTAATAACCAATCCACTTTTCTCCCAAACCATCCTTTCTGATGATTTGATGGAATTTTATACCGCCGAATGGGAAGGAACCCGAACAAAAGACGGGAGGCCAAAAGTTTCTGATGATCTGCTGAAGAGACTAAAAAATATATCTATTGAAGAAGCGTGGGGAGTGCTACGAGGCGAAGGATATAACAACCAGTTTGAAAGCGGATGGCAAATGTTGCACGAAAATGAGGCGTTTGTAGGTCGGGCACTTACCGCCCAGTACATGCCGTTACGCCCCGAGATAAACAAAAGAATATTGGACCAAGGTCATGCCGCCGGACAAATAGGCGCATCAAACTCCTGGCCAATCGATATGTTGCAGGATGGCGATGTGTACGTGGCCGATTGCTATGGCAAAGTAATCAAGGGAACACTCATTGGTGATAATCTAGGAAATTCAATTTATGCAAAATCAAAAACAGGTGTGATATTTGACGCCGGATCTCGTGATCTGGAAGGGCTTTCCAAAATAGACGGATTCAATGCATTCGTACGCGATTGGGATCCATCTTACTTAATGGAGGCCATGCTGACAGGAATCAATTGCCCAATCAGAATTGGTAGAGCTACTGTTTTTCCGGGCGATGCTATCTTAGCAAAAAAAGAAGGCGTGATTTTTATTCCTCCACATCTGCTGGAAAAAGTAGTGATAACGGCTGAGTTTATCGGTCTGAAAGATTCCTTTGGTCACCAAAAGCTTAGAGAAGGCGTTTATACTCCGGGGCAGATCGATGGCAGGTGGTCCGACGACATCAAGGAGGCATTTCTAAAATGGATCGATGCCAATCCTGACAAAGTGCCCATGAGCAGAAAAGAGCTTGATGAATACCTGAAGAACAAGACGTGGTGAGAAAAATAGAGAACAGAAGTTAGATGTTAGATAATAGATTGAATTGTCTATTCATGAGAAAAAGTTGATTATTCATGGATAGTAAGAATTATCAAAATACACAGCAGGATTTTCAACTACATTGATTCTTCAAAAATAGATTTACCGGAAAAATACTTCGGCATTAATGAAATGGAGAAATGTGTAGTGGGATTTCGAAAAAAATATCGAAATGAAGGCTGAAAATAAAAAAAGTGGTTTCCCATTTTCAATTATAGAAAACCACTTTTTCTAGACTTTCACGTTGCTTTAAAATAAATAATCGATTGTGATCATGTTCTTATATTTTCCTTTTCCATAATAATAGGACAGTTTGAAGTTCTTTGAGATCACATACTCAACCCCACCATACACACCAATATAACCCAACACCTCTCTTTCAATCGTACTTATTCCCATGTATTTAGGATATCCTACATGCATCCCGAAAGAACTCATAATTCCCAAATGAACCCTGGAATCGGGGAAAAAGATATATTTCCCCCATGCTCCGGTAGAAAGCCAATTTATATTATTTATAGAAGGTATCGGCTCTGTGCCTGAAAGTGAATATTCTGGCAACCAGTCTAATACACCCCAATGGTATGAAATATCTCCTCCAACGATAATATGGTTGTTTAATGTTTTTCCTACACCAATAGTTAATGTTTTGACGTTCTCTATTTTCCTATTGATAGTAGTCATCATATTAAACATAGTACCAGGAAATTGGGCGATAGGTTTATTTGCAACATCATAACCGGCCCCTATAGCCAAACTCAATCCTTTTCCGTCTTGTCCATACGACGCTATTGAAATGAAAAAACAAAAAATCACTAAAATTATTGATCTCATAACTGATAATTAAAAAATTATTATCTATAAATCTTTTAAATCTATATTCGATTTCTCCTTGAATTACCTACATATACACAAGAGGATTTTTTATTTTATTCTTATACAATTGATTATTTTTTCATTGAAGATAATAAATACTTTTTTACTCCAAAAATTATAACAAATCACATATTTATTTAAAATATATTGCCCTTTACCTTTATAATAATACTTCCTGAATTCAGGGGGTAAACCATTAACAACATAGTGAAGCTTTACACATTTAATTATATCCGAGAGTCTAACTAATTCGTGATTTTTCCATAGTTTTGCCCAGCTTATGTACGAAGAAGAAAAGTTTGATCAGGAAAGTGATGAGCTCTTTGAGCACCACCGGATAACAGTAGATCCTGGGCAGCAGGCCTTGCGAATCGATAAATTTTTATTTGATCGACTGCCAAATGCCTCGCGAAGCAAAATACAGGGTGCGGTCAAAATGGGATTTGTGCTGGTTAATGAGCAACAAATCAAATCGAATTATAAGATCAGGCCAAATGATGAAATCGTCATTTCCTTGCCCGAACCTCCAAGAGATAACGAACTCGTTCCTGAAGATATACCCATTGATATTGTTTTTGAAGACGACCATTTGCTGATCGTGAATAAACCGGCGGGAATGGTGGTTCATCCTGCATTCCAAAACTGGTCGGGAACGCTCGTAAATGCGCTGGCTTATCATTTTAAAAAGTTGCCGGAAATGACCAATAATGAGGGCAGGCCAGGTCTCGTCCACCGGATAGACAAGGGCACATCCGGTTTATTGGTAATTGCCAAGACGGAAAACGCCATGGCAGGACTGGCAAAGCAATTCTTTGATCATTCTATTGAACGTACGTATTGGGCCTTGATTTGGGGTGAACTAAAAGAGCCGAAAGGTACCATTGATGTGCATGTGGGAAGAAGTCTGAAAGATCGAAAAATAACAACCGCTTTTCCCAATGGTGACTTTGGTCGCCATGCTGTCACGCATTATGAATTGATCAAAGAGTTGAGGTATATATCCTTGGTGAAATGCAACCTGGAAACAGGAAGGACCCATCAGATCCGGGCACACATGAAATACATAGGCCATCCTATATTTGGTGACACTACCTATGGTGGCAACAGAGTTCTGAAAGGTACGAGGTTTTCGAAGTATAAGTCATTTGTTGAGAACTGCTTTAAGATCATGCCCCGTCAGGCGCTCCATGCCAGATCCTTGGGATTTATCCATCCCATAACAAAAGAGCACATGCATTTTGATTCCGAACTACCTCAGGATTTTAGTGATGTGATTGACAAATGGGAACACTACGTGCAGTACACATAAAAAAAGCTGGGAAATCCCAGCTTTATTGTTTCTCTTTTAAGGCTTTTTCAAGGTCATCGATCAATTTCTTAGCAATTAATCTCGGCTTTCCCTTTTTAATTTTATTCAATTCCGTAAGAGCTTTCTCCCCTATTTCATATAATCCGACCGGATTTCCGTCAAACCGGAAACTGCCCAATACATACTCCAATTTTGATTGAACATCAGCATATTTGTCCAGGCCCAATTTCCTGAACTTTTCCAGACTTGCATCACATGCTTTTTCGATTTTTAAGTTTTGCTTGGTATCACTCATCGTACAAATAATTAATTGGTAGATTTATAAATTATGTTTGATTAAAAGTTAATCATCGCACAAAATTAGAGATATAATTATGAATGTTAAAATAGTTAGTTGAATATTTTAAATTATAGCTGGTTAATAGTGCATGTATTTGCACAATTAATCTTAATTCAATCGAATAGCAATCTTAACTCCAATCCTGCTAGCCCATAAAAGTGCATTTCATGGCAATCAGGCCTCTTTTCTATTCAAGGTATTCAAAATAATTTTTTGAATCTCGGATTTTCAGGTTAATGCAATATTTTTTTCCAACTTCAAGGTTATCACTGGCAAGTCTAAAATTAGCCTTTTTCACGTTTGTGGATTAATTTCACCCTATAATGATTTTTTAACCCAGTATCAACGTAAATATGAAAATCAAACTTTTCCTTATTGTATTAATAGCGATCTGCTCATGCAATGAATCACCCCAAAATTCAAATAAATACGAAGCAGAGGTCATAATTTATGGAGGCACTGCAGCTGCTATAACTACTGCCGTTCAGCTAGCAAAAGATAATAAATCAGTCATAATCGTAAGCCCAGATATCCATTTGGGTGGTTTGTCCGCAGGAGGGTTGGGTTGGACTGATACCGGAAATAAGGAAGTTATAGGTGGATTGTCCAGAGAATTTTATCATCGAATCTGGCAATACTATCAAAAAGAAGAAGCCTGGAAATGGCAAACGAAATCTGACTATGGAAACAAAGGGCAAGGCACCCCCGCAATTGATGGCGAAAATAGAACCATGTGGATTTTTGAACC
>JAUUZS010000451.1 GCA_030589835.1 Cyclobacteriaceae bacterium | reverse complement strand
ATGATCGGGAGTGGCCAATTGTCCATCGAGCGGAGCACGTACGACAAGATTATCCAAAATCATATTTACACCCTGTAGGCTTTGGCGCATCCGGTCTTCAGATGCATTCAATTCCTGAAGCTGGCGCATTCGGGCAGTTGAGTCTGCCTGGTAAGAAGCATAGGTCAGCTCTTGTCGTATTACATTATATTTATACCGTTCTTCGACTTCTTCCAATTCCCGTCTGGAAATCAGGTCCTTTTCATACAATTGTTTAAATCTTTCATATTGTGGTTTCAGCAGATTTATGTTCAAATCGATTTCTGCAAGCCGCTGCTGTTGATTTAAGTCATTTTGATTAAGTGATAGCCTGGTGGTTGTAGAACGATTTATTTGCTCATAAAGCGATGCTTGCTGACTGAGAACACTCAATTCCAGGGAGCTGTTGGCCAGCCTGAGAATTACATCGCCTTTTTTCACCAAATCACCGGTTTCTTTTTCGATAGATTGTATGATTCCGCCTTCTCTTGCATCGAGATATCGTGTAGTCCCGGGCAGCACCGTGCCTGTAACGGGTATGAAATCCTGAAAAACTCCATAGGTAACTTCTGCTATGGTAATTTTTTCGATGTCCACATTAAACTTTCTTCGTTTATCTGCAAAGAAAAAACTATACAAAACAAATGATACAAATAATACTCCTACAGCGTAAAAGGATATACGCTTAAAAGTCCAAAACTTTTTTTTGATCTTCCTATCCATCTTCTATAAAAAATAAAATCAGAATTCTTTAGCCAACAAATGTGCCAAATATAATATCCTTTGAATCAGCCTTATATGCCAATTTTACAAGAAAATTTCGTCCATTGACGAACGACTGTGTCCGCTATCGAACGGTAACAATTTAATTTAAAAACAAAAACGGATAAAATGATGAGCATTAGTTCAATATCACTATAATTACATTGATTTTAGATATCTGAATCACTTATTTTTACGTAACATGTATCAATTGGATTTTATAAAATTATGATTCAAAAGGGCAATAAAACTGGGAGGATCCTTATTGTAGATGATAATGAGGATTTATTGAGAGCTGCCAGGATGTTTTTAAAAAGACATGTTAACCAGGTGGACATCGAAAAGAATCCGGAGTCAATTCCTTCCCTGCTAAGTAACGAGCAATACGATGTGATCTTGCTCGATATGAATTTTACCAAAGATGTAAGTAGTGGCCATGAAGGATTTTTATGGCTGGAGAATATCCTGGATATCGACCCCTCGGCGGTAGTAGTGTTGATAACGGCGTATGGCGATGTGCAAATGGCTGTGAAAGCCATAAAGGAAGGCGCTACTGATTTCGTCCTTAAACCGTGGGAAAATGAAAAATTACTCGCAACGATATATGCTGCTATGAAGTTGCGGGAAACAAAAATTGAAGTTGCCAACCTGAAATCCAGACAACAATTATTAAGCGCTGATGCAGACAACAAATTTCAAGATATCATAGGCAAAAGCCTGGCAATGCTACAGGTCTTTAAAACTATTGAGCACGTTGCGAAAACTGATGCTAACGTTTTGATCCTTGGCGAAAACGGAACCGGAAAAGAGGTAATTGCCAGGTCCATTCATCGAAATTCACTCCGGTCAGAAGAAGCTTTTATTGGCGTGGATATGGGTGCCATCAGTGAAACTCTTTTTGAAAGCGAGCTGTTTGGTCATATGAAAGGTTCCTTTACAGACGCCAAAGAAGACCGCCCGGGAAGATTTGAGGTCGCTCATAAAGGAACAATGTTTTTAGATGAAATTGGCAATTTATCACTACCTCTTCAAGCTAAATTACTATCTGTATTACAAAGCCGGCAGGTAACCAGGGTTGGTTCCAATAAGGCCAGAGATATTGACATTCGACTTATTTGCGCTACAAACATGCCGATTTTTGATATGATAAAAGAAAATAAATTAAGGCAGGATTTATTATATCGCATCAATACCATCGAAATTCAGATTCCGCCGTTGAGAGATCGTTTGGATGACATTACACTTCTGGCAAATCATTTTCTTAATATGTATGATCGCAAGTACAAAAAAAATATACGAACCATTAGCGAAGCTGCTATGAAGATCCTTCAAAAATATAACTGGCCTGGCAATGTCAGAGAACTTCAACATGCAGTAGAACGTGCTGTAATTATGTGTAATAGCCAGGTGTTGAATCCTGAAGATTTTTATTTTAACTCAAGTGCAAGCCGGGCAGAAGAGTCGATTGTGACCCTGGAAGATTACGATCTGGAAGAAGTGGAGAAAATATTAATCCGAAAAGTTCTTAAAAAATATGATGGTAATATCACCCAGGCAGCCAATGAGTTGGGCTTAACCCGATCCTCTCTTTATCGTAGATTAGAAAAATATGGGCTTTAGTATGTTTAGAATCGGAGTATTATTTCGTGTCATCGTCATAAGTTTGACTACCTTTTTATTTGTTTACTTAGTCAGTTTCAATGAAAAGTACGTGAGTGCAGTGATCGTAGCAGGTGCGATCATCATTGAGATTATTGATTTATTTAGGTTTACAACAATTACAAATAAAAAAATAACCAAATTTCTTGAGTCAATTCGATATTCCGATTTTTCCTCCAGTTTTTCTTACGATAATAAATTAGGAAAGAGTTTCAGGGAATTGAACAAGTCATTCAATAATGTTGCGGATGCATTTAGAAAAGAGCGTGCAGAAAAAGAAGAGCATCTAAATTATTTGAATACAATCGTTCAGCATGTCACTACGGGTCTTTTATCATTTGACGACGAAGGAAAGGTAGGCTTGATCAATTCTGCGGCAAAGCGATTTCTAAATATGCCTCAACTGAGGAATATCAGCGAAATATTAGCAGTAAATGTGACGCTCTATAAAAAGTTAAAGCAAATGGCCCCTGGTGAAAAGGCGCTTATCCGGGTGAGTAGTGATTCAAATCTCGCAATTCATGCTACCGAATTGAAACTTAGAGGCCAAACATACAAATTGGTAGCTTGCCAAAATATTCATTCCGAACTGGAATCTAAAGAAGTAGAAGCATGGCAAAATCTGACCCGTGTTCTTCGGCATGAAATCATGAATTCTATCACACCGATCGCTTCATTAACCGGTACGCTTAATGATATATTATCTGAAGATCTGAAGCCCTTAGGGAAAGATTCATTTGAAATTTCTGATGAATCATTAAATGATCTTGAGGAAGGTTTGCAAACTATCGAGAATAGAAGCAGGGCCTTGGTCAAGTTTGTTGACGCCTACCGGGATTATACAAGTATCCCAAAACCAAAGATTGGCCTCATTAAAATTGATGAGCTTTTCGATCATATTTGCCAATTATTGAAAAGAGAATTCGAAGAAATCGGAATTGATTTTCAAGCAAATATTCTTTTCAAGGATTTGGTAATAACTGCCGATAGAGAATTGATCGAAATGGTATTAATCAATTTGTTAAAAAACGCCAGGGAAGCATTAAAGGAAATTGAAGATCCTAAAATTGAATTGATTGCACGAATTGATGGAGGCCGAAGGGTTTTATTGGATGTGAAAGACAATGGGCCCGGGATTATCCCTGAAGCTCAGGAAAGAATTTTTATCCCATTTTATACGACAAAAAAGTCCGGATCAGGAATTGGCCTGGCGCTATCGAGACAAATCATGCAATTGCATCACGGAACACTTTCCTTAAAATCAGAGCCTGATTTATATACAATTTTTACCATGAGGTTTTAATTTTCTGAATCGCGGATTTGGCGGTTGATGGGATTATGCTGATTTTCAGGATAGATAATACACCTGTTGCACATTTGATGATAAGGATTTATAACTTAATCCCCCCTGTTTATGAAGTACAATGCTGCTCTAAAAGATCTTTTGGATAACTTGATTTTGAAAAGGAACTCATTATAAAATTATACGCCAGGGTGAGATTTTCCTTTCCTAAAGTGGTTAAGGTTTCCTTCATTTCAAATTCGAATCCTTTAATATGCAACAAATAGGTTGCAGGATATTTATCATAAAGTGATTGGCACAGGTGCAACACAAAATCAGGCGACATGGCATGCATTGTAAATTCCGTCTTTTGGCTTGGAATAACCTTTGTAAGCTTGAAACCGGCGATTTGCTCAATGCTTGCATCAGCGAATATCACCATGTTATATTCGCTGATGGTCAATGCATCTTCAATATTTAATTGATAATT